>JASHRH010000159.1 GCA_030037475.1 Acidobacteriaceae bacterium | reverse complement strand
GTGAGCGGCATGCACGCGGAGTTCGTTCCGTTCTCCGCGCAGACGCGCATGTCCGGTGTGGATCTGCCGGGATCGAAGATTCGCAAAGGCTCAGCCGATGCCATCGCGCGCTTTTTGGAAGCGCAGAGCGCGAGCCTGCCGCGCGAGGTCACCGATCGCGTGGAAGAGATCGCCCGCATGGGCGGCACGCCGCTGGTGGTGGCGGAAAATGCCACCGCGCTCGGCGTCGTCTATCTCAGGGACATCGTGAAGGGTGGCCTGAAGGATCGCCTGGCGCGGCTGCGCGCGATGGGCATCCGCAGCATCATGATCACTGGCGATAATCCGCTGACGGCGGCGGTGATCGCGCGCGAAGCGGGCGTGGACGACTTCCTGGCCGAGGCGAAACCCAGGGACAAAATGGATCTGATCAGGCGCGAGCAGTCCAAAGGCAAGCTGGTGGCCATGACCGGCGACGGCACCAACGACGCTCCCGCACTCGCTCAGGCCGACGTGGGCGTGGCCATGAACACCGGCACCCAGGCAGCCAAGGAAGCCGGCAACATGGTGGATCTGGACTCCAATCCTACCAAGCTCATCGAGATCGTGGAAATTGGCAAGCAGTTGCTGATGACGCGCGGCGCGCTCACCACGTTTTCCATCGCCAACGACGTGGCGAAGTACTTCGCCATCATTCCCGCAATGTTCGCCGGCGTTTTTCCGGTGCTGAATGCGCTGAACATCATGCATCTGGCCACGCCGCATTCGGCCATCCTGTCGGCGGTCATTTTCAACGCGCTGATCATCGTCGCGCTGATCCCGCTGGCGCTGAAGGGCGTGAAGTACGAGCCGATGTCCGCCCAGGCTTTGTTACGGCGGAACCTGTGGATCTACGGTATCGGCGGCATCGTCGTGCCGTTTATCGGCATCAAGGCAATCGATTTGGTTTTGAATGGCCTGCATCTGGTATAAGGCGCACGGAGACTTAATCATGGCAACCATGACGTATCGCGAAGAGGAAGTTCACAGTCAGACACGCGTTCCTGGCGACCGCCCGCTGCGCAACGTGCTCCTCGTCGCCGTTCGCTACACGCTGATCACGACCGTGCTGCTGGGCATCGTGTATCCGCTGATGATTACCGGCATCGCGCATCTCACCCTGCCCTATAAGGCGGATGGGCAGCTAATCGTGCGCAACGGGCAGGTGATTGGATCGGCCATCATCGGCCAGAGCTTTACCGGCCCACGCTGGTTCAACTCGCGCCCCTCCGCGGCCGGCAATGGATACGACGCGACCAGTTCCGGCGGCTCCAACCTCGGCCCCGCGAACCAGGCGCTGGTCACGCGCATTGACGGCTCCGTCGCGCAGTGGCACAGGGATGACCTTGGGGCCAGGGGGCCGGTTCCGATCGGCCTCGTCACCACATCGGCCTCAGGGCTCGACCCGGACATTTCTCCCGCAGATGCGTATTACCAGGTGCCAATGGTCGCAACGGCGCGCCATCTGCCTGAAGCCACGGTGCGGGCTCTCGTGAAAGCTCACATCCAGCCGCGCCAGTTCGGTTTCCTGGGCGAGCCGCACGTCAATGTTCTTGAACTGAACCTGGCGCTGGACAAGCTGAGCTCGGTGCCCGGTACGCGTTGAGCGGTGCCAGGCAGGAAAAGCGCAAATCTCTGATTCTGTGGTGCCCGGAGGGGGACTTGAACCCCCACGGAGGGTAAGCTCCTGCGGATTTTAAGTGTGATTTTCCTCTTTTTACGGAAATGCACTCAGGCGCAGGCTAATGCATAAGGTTTTGTATATCAAATGTTTACCTTGGATTTGGTCGTGCACACTACATTGCTCCGGAATGCACCGAATTCGGGGAAGAAGTATCCCCCAAAATGCTGCGGACTTTTCCGCACGACATCCGAAAACCCGGGCGTGAAGTGGCTTTTCCCGGCAGAATTCACAGCTCTGTGATGAATTCCTGAACGGAGAGATCTTCTGCTCGGCGAAGGAACTCGAGTGACCTGCCCCCCGTTTTTATACCAGGGATAATGAGACTTTCTCCGTGTTTTGTTCGCCCCGCAGGTTGTGCGTAGCGGGGATGGGGGCGTGGGGCAAGGGGCCGGCGTTTGAGGTCCCTTGCCCCACACCATTGATGGCGAAAACCGCTTTCCACGATGCTGCGAACTCCATCGGCGTTCGGTAGCCCAGCGCCGAGTGCGGTCGAACATGGTTATAGTCCCGCTTCCACTCGGCGATGGTTCGCCGCGCATCGCTGAGATCGTAGAACCAGTTCTTGTTCAGGCACTCGTCGCGGAACTTGCCGTTGAAGCTCTCGATATAGCCGTTCTCCATCGGCCTGCCTGGCGTGATGAAGTGCAGCTGCACTTTGTTTTCCCAGGCCCACTGATCCAGAGCCTGGCTGATGAACTCCGGCCCGTTGTCGATCACGATCGCTTCCGGCCTGCGTCCCTGCTGCTTCAGACGCTCCAGCACCCGCACCACACGCGCTGCCGGCAGCGATGTGTCCGGCTCGATCTCCAGAGCCTCGCGCGTGAACCCGTCCATCAGGTTCAGGGTACGGAACCGGCGCCCGCTGGTGAACGCATCGCTGGCGAAGTCCATCGTCCACAGCTGATCGGGCCGGGTGGGCCGCGGAGGCAGGACCAGCCGCGATCCCGCCCGGCGGCGCCGGCCGCGCCTGCGCCGCAGGCTCAGCTTCTCTTCCAGGTACAGCCGGTACACGCGCTTGTGGTTCACCTTCCAGCCCTCCCGCATCAGCATCCTCGTCAGACGCCGATAGCCGAACCTTCGCCGCTCCGCCGCCAGCTCGCACAGCCGCACGCGCAGACCAGGGTCCTCCGGTCGCGGTACATACCGGTGTGTTCCACGATGGATCCCGATCAGCCCGCAGGCGCGCCGCTCCGAAACTCCCGCTTCCGAGCGCATCAGCAGTACTGCCTGCCTTCGCAACTGCGGGCTGGTCACTTTTTTGACAGCACCGCCTGTAACGCCCGCTTGTCCAGCAGCAGCTCTGCCACGGTGTGCTTCAGCTGCCGGTTCTCCTCTTCCAGCGCCCGCAGCCGCCGCGCCTCGCTGACCTCTATCCCGCCCAGCTTCCCCTTCCAGCGGTAGAAGGTCTGCCCTGTGATCCCATGCTTGCGGCACAGTTCACGCGTCGGCACTCCGGCGTCGGACTCCTTCAGGATGCCGATGATCTGTTCCTCTGTGAATCGACTCTTCCGCACGACTCCTCCTCGGCCCTGCCGGGCCATGCTATCGGAGAAGTCACATTTCCTCTGGTCTATTTTTCGGGGGGCAGGTCA
>JASHRH010000158.1 GCA_030037475.1 Acidobacteriaceae bacterium | reverse complement strand
GGCGATATTGGCAGCTTCTTTCCGCCCGGCGATCCGCGCTGGAAGGATGCGGACTCGGCCGTCTTCCTGAACGTGGCGATGGAGGAGATCCAGAACGCCGGATACCGCATCGTGAACGTGGACAGCACGCTGGTGCTGAATGCTCCGCGCATTGGGCCGATCTCCGGCGAGATGCGGGAGCGGGTGGCGGAACTGCTGGACATTGCGCCCGCAAATGTGGGCATCAAGGCCAAGACGCCCGAAGGTCTGGACGCGGATCACGTGGCCCAGGCGCATGCCGTGGTGCTGCTGGAACGGATCGAGGAGCCAGGCGAGCTGCAGACCATGAGCGCGGTGATGGAGAGCCAGCGGCAACTGGAGGACGTAGTGCGCGACCTGGTGAGCCAGGTCCACGGCGTTCCGGTAAAAGCGCCGTTCGACACAGACGATATTACGTAGCGGACAGGGATGGAGCGGTTAGCGGACAGGAATGGAGCGGTTAGCAGGATAAAGCTGCTGGCTGTTCGGCCGATTCGATGAATCGTGCGGTGCTGGCGCGTCACTGCGGGTGGTCATCGACCTCATGAGGCCATGGATCATGCGGCCAACTTCATCGCAGGATGTCAAAAGACGATCGAGTTCAGCGCGCGGCACGAAACCGAGGTTCGCGGCCAGTTCGGTCTGCGTTCCCAGCTCACAGAGTGAGCCTCGCGCGCGGCTGAGAAACAGCACGAAAGCTTTGTCGGTAAGCTGACCCTGTCCTTCCGCGATGTTGCTGGGAATGGAGACGGCTGCTCGGCGCATTTGGCTGGAGAGCCCGAACAATTCCTCCTTCGGGAAAGCGGTTGTCAAACTGTAAATCTCACGGGCAAGACACATCGCCTTTTGCCAGACCAGCAAATCTCGGAAACTTTTGACTCTCATCACACCTCCTTAACACTGAACAGCCGCACAGTAGTCTGCCAGCCGTTCCATTTCCTGGCCGCTTCATTCCTGTCTGCCGGCCGCGCCACCCCTGATTGCTAACCGCTTCATCCCTGGCCGCATTATCCCTGACTGCTAACCGCTTCTCGTCTGCGCCGCAGCCGCGGCCACGTTACCAAAGGCAGACCCTCCCTGTACCTGCCATCACAGACAGTCGTGGTGGCTGGGGACGACCATAATCTCCCGGAAAGGAGGGTTCTATGCCGAATCGAATCCATGTCGCATTCATGGCGGGGCTGCTGGCTGCCGCCGCTTTCGGGATAGCCCAGACGACAACACAAATCAAAGAGGTGCCGATCAGCCCGACCTCGGCCGCCTCCGGAAAGCAGATGTACCACGCTTACTGCGCGACCTGTCACGGACTGGACGGCAAGGGCAATGGTCCGGCCGCGGTGGCGCTGAAGCAACCGCCCCCGGATCTGACAACGCTCACTCGGGAGAATGGCGGAAAGTTCCCGGACGCGCATATCTATACGGTGCTGCAATTCGGGGTGGAAACTCCGGCGCACGGGACGAAGGACATGCCGGTGTGGGGCCCGGCGCTGCGTTCGCTCAGCCAGGGCAATAGCACGGCCGCGATGGTTGAGCAGCAGAGGGTCTCGAACCTGACCAGCTATCTGCGTTCGCTCCAGCAGTAAGTTTGCGGAGCAGAAGAAAACGCCCTGCCAGGCTCGCCGGACAGGGCGCTTTTCTATGCCGGAGGGAACTACTTCACCTTCATGATGATGATGACGAAGGTGAAGAGCGCGAGAGATTCCATAAAGGCCAGGCCGAGCATGAGCATGGTCATGATGCCGGCGCGCGCGCCGGGATTGCGGGCGATAGCCTCGGTGGCGGAGCCGGCGGCGCGACCCTGACCGATGCCGCACAGGCCGGAAGCGATTCCCATGCCGATGCCGGCGCCGATGGGCACCAGGCTGGCGGCTGTGCTGCCTCCGCTGCCGGATTGGGCGAACGCCGGCGCCGCCAGGAACAGGGCGGACAGCGTCATAAAGAAGTACTGTAGCTTACGCATCGTTTCTCCTGCTTCCGTAAGATATGCCGCCAGTGGGTGGTTGAGGCTCACCGTGCTGGCCCCCTCACGCTGAACGGCGGTTCCCGGCCGGAGTGGAAGCGGTGCTCCGGCGGGAATTGAAAAACTCAGTGCTCTTCGTGCGCGGTGGCCTCGGCCAGGTAAATGGCGGTGAGCAGCATGAAGATGTAGGCCTGAATGCACGCGACGAAGAAGTGCAGCCCCAGTCCGGCGATCGGCAGAGCCAGCGGGATCATCGAGAAGAAGATCAGCGTGATCAGGTCGCTGGCCAGCATGTTGGCGAAAAGACGAACGGTGAGCGAAAGAATGCGGATGAAGATGGAGAAGATCTCGATGGGGAACATCATCCAGGCCATCCACCATACCGGCCCCATGAAGTGTTTCAGATAGCGGATGGGACCCTGGGCGCGGACGCCTTTCCAGTTGAAATAGACAAAGGCGCAGAGTGCGAGGCCGAGCGGAACGACGGGATTCGACGTCGGCGTCTCGATGGGGAGCAGCAGGCCGAAGCAGTTGCAGAGCAGGATGAACAGGAGAAAGCAGGTAAGGATGGGCAGGTGCGGATCGTGTCCGTGGCCCATGACCTGGCTGGCCTGGCTTTCCACAAACTCGTGAATGTACTCCGCCAGATGCTGCGCGCTGTTCGGCTTCTCCACGCTGAGCGACAGCCGCACGATGATGAAAAAGAGGATGAGCACGCCGAAAACGATCAGCTCTTCGGTGAGCGTGTTGTCGATGGGCGTGGCGGGATGCAGGATGGGAATATGCAGCGCGGCGAGCAGCACGTCGATGCGCGCGGCAAACCAGTGGTTCAGCAGACGAGTGAGGAATTCGATCCAGGCCAGCATAGTTTCGTGGGTTGCAACCGCAGGTGGATGGATTGGGTCTTAGCCGCGCAGCAGGCGAAGAGCTTCCAGGAAAAGGGCAAGAATCGCCAGTCCCAGTCCCGCCAGCAGCGCGTAAACCGAGCCATGTAAACATTTAAGGCTAACATACAGAATCACGACTGCCATCCCCAGCCGCAGAAAAAACATGACCAGAGTTCGGCCTATGGGGCGGACGTGCTGCTGGTTGTCGAGGCGCGCGAAAATCGAGAGCCCGAGGCTGCGCCACTCCCAGATGCCGGTAAACGAAATGGCCGCGCCGGCCAGAAACATCAGGCCGGAGCGCCAGCCCATGACAAAGGTGAGCACCACGGCCAAGATGACGGACAGAATTGCGACATGGCGCAGGGCGCGGCGCATCATGCGGCGGAAGTCGTCGTCGGTGAGGGGGGCCTGGGCGTTGGGCAGCGGTTGCGGTTCGGGCGACATGAAAATTCAGGAGTCCTGTTTTTCAGTATTCTGCACCACGCGGAAGACCTCATAGAAGCCGGCGACCGCGCCGAAGACGATGCCGGCGAGGTAGATCCAGTGCTGGTGCAGCCATTTGTCCAGGCCCATCCCGACCGCCCAGCCGACCACGACGGACAGGGGCAGGATGATCGCGATCTGGAGCAGGCGCTCGGCGCGCACGATGCCATCGACGAGAGGGCTGCGGCGGGGAGGCGGATTGCCAGGCTCGTCAGGCATTTGAGTCTCATTCGGTTATACACGGACGAGACGGTTTCAGAGCGGCGAACTTAAACCTGGACATGTGAGGCGCGAGGCGTTACACTTTACAGGTGATTCGGAGTTTTCGCCATGCCGGGATCGAGCGGTTCTTCCGCGCGGGAAACAAGAGAGGTATTCAGCCGAAACATGCGCAGAAGTTGTCGCTACAGCTCTTCGCCCTGAACCGAGCGAAGTCGGCGGCCGATATGAACGCGCCGGGATGGTTTCTGCATCCGCTCAAGGGCGAACTGCGGAACCACTGGTCGATCCGGGTAAGCGGGAACTGGCGGCTCACGTTTGCATTCGAGGACGAGGACGCGATCCTCGTCGATTATCAGGATTACCACTGAAGGGAGAAGCCACGATGAGCCTGATGCACAATCCTCCACATCCGGGGAGGGTACTCCGGGAGTATCTGGCCGAGATGGAAGTTGCAGAGGCGGCAGCGCGGCTGGACGTCTCGCGGACGACGCTGTCGCGCATACTGCATGGCAGAGCGGGCATTTCAGCAGATATGTCGCTGCGCCTCGCCGACGCGCTGGATACCTACCCGGCCTTCTGGTCCGGCCTCCAAATGGATTACGACCTCTGGCAGGCCAGCCGCCGTCGGCGACCCCGGATCCAGCCTTTCCGAAAAGCCGCCTGAACCGCCTCAGTGCTCCTTCGGTGTCCAGCTCGCCAGCGAGGACTGTGAGGCCAGGAACTTCCCCTCGTCGGGCGAGACCAGCCGCAGAAACAGCGCGCCCGCATTCGCGGCCGAGTTGTGAAAGATATCTGTCGTGAAGTAATAGATCTGCCCGGCTTCGGCGTTCAGCTCCGTGAGCTGCACCTTGTTCCGGAAGCTGTACTGGATGCTGTCCAGATAGCCGCACACATGCCGGTCGCCCGGAGCCACCGTCACTGAGAAATACGAGTTCCCTTTGTTGGCGCCGGCCCACTTTCCATCGAGACCGAGATCCACAGTCCCGCACCCCAGGCAGTGAGCCTCGCTGTTGATGAAGACCAGCGTCGCTTTTTCAGGAACCGGCTGGATAGGCTGCCCCTGATGCTTCGTGGTCGTCACAGTCAGCGTTTGATCCTTCGGACCGCACGCCGCAGGCAGCCGCTGGGCCACGGCAGGAAGAACAAACAGCCCAGCGGCAATCATTCCAAACCAAGCAGATTGCATCGCTCAACCTCCTGCCGGGTAGACGCAGCTCCTGGGCTCCAGGCTTCACGATTTGTGCGCGTCGTTATACTCGAACGAGAACGATTGCGAGGAAAAACCGCGTGTTCGAGAGCGAATTCGAGCGCAATTTGTATGCGCTGCGGCAGGAAAAACTGAAACAGATCGA
>JASHRH010000157.1 GCA_030037475.1 Acidobacteriaceae bacterium | reverse complement strand
CCGGATTTTGTATCGATGACGGTGAGGGTGTCGTCCCAGGAATTAGTGACGAAGAGCCGCCGGCCATCGGGCGAGAAGGAAAAGCCGCGCGGGTCGTGGCCGACGGGGATGGTGCGGAGGGTGCGGCCGGTGGCGGGATCGAGAACGCGCACATCGCCGGTGCCTTCGCAGAGGACGTAGATCTGCGATCCATCAGGAGAAGTAAGGAGTTCGAGGGGCGACGCGTAGGGTCCGGTGATGTCGAGGGAGGGTTGCGGGGATCCGGCGACGGTCGAGGGGTAGGAGAGCGCGAGGAGAATGACGGTTGCAGCGCAGGCGATTGTCGCGAGCAGGTGTCGTGCCTTCCCACTTCTGCCAAATGCGGGCAGAAGTGGGGCACCCGGCAGCAGGATGAGCCCGGCGCGAGAATGCCCCTCAGCGGCTAAAGCCGATTGATTTTCGCAGCCTTTACGGCACGGCTGAAGCCGTGCCCCTTCAAAGAATTCTGCACTTCCGCCTTCAACAGCGAAAAGCACAGGGGCTGAAGCCCTGATTCTCCGGAGGCCTGTATGGCACGAGTCAACTCGTGCCCTGATACGAGACACAGGGGCTAAAGCCTCTTTTTCCTGGGGCGGCCGATCGGCACGACCCAAATCGCGCCCCTTCAAAGCAGGCCCTGTGCAGCACTGGAGCCAGTTTTTCATTGCGGCTCCTCGATGGTGAGGACACGATCGACCGCAAGGCTTTCGAGCGTCTGGACGCGGCCGCTGGGCCAGTGGACGACCAGCTTGTCGATCTTGTCCGCCGCGCCGAGGCCAAAGTGCAGGCGTGCGTCGTTCTGCGAGAGATAGCCGGACGAGGCGACGCGCTCAGCAACCTGATGGCGCCCACCAGCCCAGAGATCCACCATCGCCCCGATGCCATCGCGATTGCTCCCGGAATGATTCGCAGGAGTATTTGCGCCGCGAAGCCGAATCTCAATCCAGTGACCGGTCCCGGCGGAAACGTTGTGCAGCAGCGTTCCGCGTCCGCCGAGATTCACGACGAAGGCGTCCACTTTGCCGTCGTTGTCGTAGTCGGCAAAGCAGGCTCCGCGCGCGACACTGCGCTGGTTGACGACCGCGCCAGCTTCGCGCGACACATCCTGGAAACGCCCGCCGCCCAGACCCCTGAAGACGGAGTGCTCCATCGGGATGCTGTGAATCAGTCCGCCGTGAAACACCATGATGTCCAGCAGGCCGTCGTTGTCGAAGTCGTAGACGCCGGAGCCCCAGCTGACATACTGCGCATTGGCCTGGGCCAGGCCAGAGAGGATGCCGATGTCCGTGAACGTGCCGTCGCCGTTGTTCCGCATCAGGCGGTTGTAGTGGCCGTCGCTCACCCACAGGTCGAGGCGGCCGCTGCCGGTGATGTCCACGGCGACCGGCCCCATCGACGAAGTGGCCTCGCCGTCCTGCCCATAGGCAACACCGGCATCTTCCGCGATCTCCCTGAACGTGCCGTTGCCGTTGTTGTGAAAGAGGAAGTTCTGCGTGCTGTCGTTGGCGACATAGATGTCATCCCAGCCGTCGCCGGTAAAATCCGCCGCGGTGACGCCCATGGTGCGGCCGATGGAAGCAGCGATGCCTGACTGCGCCGAGACATCGGTGAAGGTGCCGTCGCAGTTATTGCGGAAGAGCTTGTTGGTGGTTCCGGCGTAGTCCAGCGGACCGGGATAGTTATCCGCAGCATAGTAATTGCGATACTTTGGGTCGAAATCCACATAGCGTCCGACGAATAAGGACAGGCAGCCGCTGCGGTTGTCGTCGAGCCAGGTGGAGCTGATCGACCAGCCGTCGACTTTGATTCCGGCCTTTGCCGTGACGTCGGTGAAGGTGCCGTTGCCGTTGTTGTGGTAGAGAATCACCCGGCCATAGCCGGTAACCAGCAGATCCTCGTAGCCGTCGTTGTCGTAGTCGGCCGCGGTGACTGCGGTCGCGTAGAGATTGGGGTCGAGTCCAGCCTGCTCCGTCACATCGGTAAAGGTGCCATCGCCGTTGTTACGGTAGAGATGGTTGTGCGGCGGCGGATTCGGTGCGGGATCGAGAGGATGCGTGGTGAGGGAGGGCGGCAGAGTCTGGCCGCTGAGCACGTAGAGGTCGGGCAGACCATCGTTGTTGTAGTCGAACCAGAGGCAGCCGGAACCGGTGCCTTCGAGCAGCGAACTAAGCTGGGCCGAGCCGATGCTGTGCGTGAAGTCGATGCCGGCTTTGGTGGTTGCGTCCTCAAAACGGATTTGTGATGGTTGCGGTTGCGATTTGGGCGGGACGGCTTGCGCGGCGGCGACGGTGGCGAGGATGAGGATGAGCATCGGGCGAAGGCGCATGTCAGTAGGCTCCCTGGACCGCTGGCTGCGCGGCGCCGGAGGCGTTGGCGGGCGTGGTGGAGAGCTGAAGGATTCCGGGCAGGCGATTGTTTGGCGCGCGCTCGGGACCGGTGTGGCAGCCGACGCAGACGCGCTGCTCGCCGGGGCGAATCCAGAACCAGCCGCGCTCCTGGCGGAGCACGTGGCCGTGCGCATCGAGCAGCACGAAACGCAGCGGCCGATCCGCCGCAGCTCGGACGAAGAACGAGCCGTCGTGCGCGACCGGCGCGATCCCGAGCAGGACGGTGCTGCCGGTGGGGCTAAGGCTCTCCACGCGGACGCGCGCGGGCGCGATGGATAACTCGCCGCTGCGCGAGAGGCGTGCGTCGAGCGCGAGCAGGTTACCGGTCGTCCACGGATGCAATCCGGAAGGATGCCGGTTGGGAATCGGGCGGGGCTCGACGGGAACCGGCTCGATGAAATCAAGCTTTGGGTCGCGCGCTGCTGTGATCAGCGCCGGAGCGGCCGCCCTGGCTTCGGGATCTCCTGGAAATCGCGCTGCCGCGGGCGGGGTCCATAAAGCGATTGCGTAGTGACGATCTTCGGGGCGGCGAACGGAGAGCAGCCAGCGACCATCGGGCAGTGCTGCCACGTCGCCGGCATAGTCGCCGGGCGGGGCGGGGATGGATGCTTCGTTGGCCAGAGTGGAGGTGAAGCGGGCGAGATGGCCGGCTTGCGCGAAGACAATGTCGCCGGTGGGCATTTGGCGGGCGCGCGCGCGGCCGCCGGCTCGCTGCGCTGCTTCGTGGTCGCAGCGGACGGCTTCCTCGCCGCTGCCGTCGGCGTAGACGGTGTAGATTTCGGGGTTCGCACCGGCCAATCCGCGGTGTAAGCCGCTTCGGGAGGAAGAGCTTGCCTCAGGGGCTGAAGCCCCGTCGATTTTTGGGAGCTTATCGGCACGGCTGAAGCCGTGCCCCTTCAAAACCAAACTCCCGCCAGAGACAGCTGCACCGAGGGGAAAGCCCGACTCGAAGAGCACGCGGCCGTCGCGCAGCACGTCGTCGGGGATGAAATTGCCGGGGACGTAGCTCAGCCTGAGCCGGCTGGAACCGTCGAGCGCGGCGGTCTCCATGGTGAAGCCGGTGGGTTGGCGGCGCGCGTAGACGAGGCGGCCGCCGGGCATCCAGAGGGGACGGATGAGGTCGGTGGGAGCAGCAAGCACCAAAGTCGGCTGGCCGCCGCTGAGGGGCATCTGCCAGATCCGCCATGGATCGCCGGCGTTCTTTTTCCCGGCGAAGAGGATGGCTTTGCCGTCGAAGGAGACGCTCGCGTCGGCACTCGCGGCCAATTGGGGAACGAGGGGCGTGATGTGGCCATCACGCAGCAGCATCAACTGCGCGCCGCGAGGAAAGCGTTCGCCGCCGTGGAGAGCGGCACGCTCGTCATAGAGCGGCGCGGCGGTGAAGATGACGGGGATGTTCAGCGAGGCATCTGTTGGAGAGGTTGGGGGAAAAGTCGATGCAGGTTCTGAAAACCATCCCTCAGGGGCTGAAGCCCGATTGATTTTTCGCTGATCGGCACGGCTGAAGCCGTGCCCCTTCAAAACAGCGCATGTTACAGGCTGATTGGCGCGGCTCGCCAATCCACCGCGCAGGAGGGTTGAGGATCCCGGATTCAAGCCGTGCCTGTTCGAGACAGCGCGTTTTACTACAGCTTCCGCCGCGCTCGCGGACCGGGGCTGCACGGCGAATCCGCAGGCGAGCGCCAGCCAGGCAACCGCAGCGGCGACGGCAAGATGTACGGCGAACTGCTTCACGCGACGGTCTCCAGGGCGCAGCCGAGCTGGGCATGCAGGGCGCGCAGCTCACGCCAGGGAGCCAGTTCCGCCATCATGGCGTCGAATTCGTCCAGCGAAAGCGACTGCTCGCCATCGCTCCAGGCCTGGTCGGGATGAGGATGGACTTCGACAAGAAGGCCGTCGGCTCCGGCGGCGAGGGCAGCGCGAGCGAGCGCAGGAACCAGCTCCCGGCGCCCGGCGGCGTGGCTGGGATCGGCGATGACGGGAAGACGCGCGATGGACTGCAGCACGGCGATGGCTGCCACGTCGAAGGTGTTGCGGGTCGCGGTCTCAAAGGTGCGGATGCCGCGCTCGCAGAGGATGATCTGCGCGTTGCCGTGGCTGACGAGGCACTGCGCGGAGCGGAGCAGGTCGGCGATGGTGGCGACCATGCCGCGCTTGAGGAGGATGGGGCGGCCGGTGTGCGCGGCGGCTTCCAGCAGGGCATAGTTCTCCATGCTGCGGGAGCCGATCTGAAGGATGTCGGCGTAGTCGGCAACCATCGGGACATCGGAGGCAGCCATGACCTCGGTGACGACGGCGAGGCCGGTCGCAGCACGGGCGCGCGCGAGGAGCCTGAGACCTTCGAGGCCGAGCCCCTGAAAGGAGTAAGGCGAGGTGCGCGGTTTGAAGGCGCCGCCGCGGAGCACCTGAGCGCCGGCCCGAGCGACGTGCTCGGCGGTTT
>JASHRH010000156.1 GCA_030037475.1 Acidobacteriaceae bacterium | reverse complement strand
AGAAGTCTCCGATACGCAATGCGGCGTCGTCTCGTCCTTGACCGGCGGCCGCTGTGCCGGCGCAGCGTCGGGGGGTGACGTAGTCTTTCTCGATGCGCGATCCAGGCCAATGCCGATCGCGATGACCGCAGCGAAATCTATCGCCATCCACGCCACGTCGATCATGCAGCCACCTTGGCGCATTCCACGCAGAGTCCATCAGGGTTCAATTGACCGCCACGCCCGCACCACCGACAAGTCGTCGCAGGCCGCTCGGCTTTCTGATGCGCGCTCGCGTCGGCTAGGGTCGCCTTGCTTGGACCGCGCAGACCCAAAATCTCATCTGCCGTTCGCTCGAATATCTGTCTCGCGATACGGCGCCCAGATCGCATCCGCGTCTCTAATCCCAGTTTGCCACCGACGTCGTCGGGTCGTCAGGTGCGCTTGTCTTTCTAGTTCGTCCTTGACCCATGCCGTATGCGCCACGCGCCTGCCGGTAAAATGGGTCTCCAACGTGCCGCTTGCCATCGTGCAATGGCTTTACATGAGCTGGATGGTCGAGTATCGAACGCCGCGGTGCCATCTATGTCGTCGGCGCCGGATACGGATCGGGATCGATGTGGTGCAGGCTGCTGTAGCTCACCACGCCACTCCCGTCCACGCACACCACACCGATTGTTCGGTGCAGCGGATCAAGCGGTAAATTCTCACTCGTAATGTCATCCTCGTCGTCCAGAACGGCCATCACCTTGACTTCCTGATCGGCTTGCACCGCTATTCCGTTGTCCGGGTACGGATCCGCCTCGACGTGTACCGGACCCCACCGGTGCACCGTACCGTCGTCTTGCTGCTTAGTCAGCTCGTACACCGAGCACAAGCCGTCCGTCTTTGCCGTCCAGCGGATTAGCGCAGCAGCTCGCGTCTTGTCCGTCTCGGCCATGTATACAGGAGCATCTGCATCCGAATCATGGCCCCCCTCGTTCACCAAAAATCCCTGCAGCGCGAACGTCGGTACCGTCTTGGGCTCCTGCATGTTCGCGGGAGCTGAAATTGCCGAAAACGCTACGAGCGCACCAAATGTAAACGCCGCTATCAGCATCCAGCCTGACTATCTATCGCCCTTGGGACGACGTCTCAACTCGCACAAACCATGGAAAGAAAAGGATTATGGGGCGTCGGCTGCGGCCGAACGCGCTCTCGTCGCTCCGCTACGCTGCGCGATGGAGCCGCTGCGCGTCTCCACCCAAGGCGTCGATCGCTCGCCCATCGCAGGCGGACATTCTCGCGGACAATCCGCAACGAGAAACGCACGCTCTCTCTTCTAATGCGCCAGGACATTTCGTGGGACAAAATTGGGAGCGCGCCGCGGAATTGAACCGCGTTTCTCCGGGTTATGAGCCCGGCGGATTACCGTCTTCCCCGCACGCACACGTAAAACAAGATCGGGCGCGGCCCTCTCCCGGACGTCTCGGGAGCCATTGTTTAACGACCGTCGTTCATGCCGCTCCGAGCTCGGAGCCGTCGTCTCGGTCCTAGCTAGGGCCGCCCAACTTTCCCGATTCGTTCCAGCCATAGCCAAAACGCAAACGCACGGAGTGCCGTGCATAGTCGAGACCGGATTTAACGTCCCGCCTACAACACTAGGACGTGATACCAGGCGTGAGCCGGATACAGCTTCAAATTAAAAGACGCACCTAAAGGCGGCGCGTCGGGTCCACTATTTCGTGGACGAAACCTTCTCGTTTCTCTGAGTCGGATTATCGCACAGCGCCAAGAGTTTGTCAAACATCTCCCGACCAAGCATCTTCCTATACGTGAAACATGGCAACATTCGAAACCACTCGTCTTCTGCGAACCCATCGAAGTCGGCGTGACCGAGTTTACGCCATGGATTGTCGCCGTTTATTGCGGCCCTAACGTCGGCCATCCAGCTATACGTGTGGCGCCCAAGCGTTCTAGCATCGTCATCGCGCCGAGCGTACCTGCCTTGCAGGGCCTTGAAGATCGCGTACATCTGGATAGCGGCTTCTTCTTCCAAGATTCCGGCTCGTATGGCGACGTCGATATCGGCCTCGAAGCTGCGCACACGACGTCGCTCAAGCGCCTCGTCGGAAATCACGCCATACCCAGAAGCCCGCGACGCATTATGCGCTGGGCGTCGCTTCCTGAAGGCCGCCTCTTCCGCCGCGCAAAGGTCATCGCGATCGGGGACGCCCTCGATGACGCGGAAGACGATCTTGTCCTCCCCGTAATGGTTCCAGGCGTCCTGAAGGCTCTTACTGTGGTGCTTTCCGCGACGCAGTAGGGTGCGATGCTGCATCCACCTCTTCGGAATGTCGCAGCTTACGCCGACATAGCTCCGCCCCGTAGGATCAACGATCTCATAGACGCCGGAGTAGACAATCTCGACGGCGTCGTCATCCGTGTACAAGCACCAGAATCATCGCCTAACGCAGTGTCAGGTGCCTGGCACTTAGGCGGCTGGCTCGCGCGGGCGTCTCTCTTCACGTTTAACCGCCTCCTTGATTGCGGCCACCAATGTCGTTGGGCTAAGCTCGCCGGTCCGAAATCCTTGGACTGCGGCAGCTA
>JASHRH010000155.1 GCA_030037475.1 Acidobacteriaceae bacterium | reverse complement strand
GGCTATATCCGGGTTTGCCAACGGTCGATTTGCATAGGGAGTCTGGTTTCATAGGGCTTGCCGATGTTCTCAGAGAGACCTCAAAGGCGAAGGGATGTGATCCGGAATATCCAGATCGCCGACGATGAGGTAGATCATGTCGGCGAAGTTGTGCAGTCCGCGAAAGCCCGAGGCGCGATTCTTGGCGATCTTGACGATGCGGTTGATGCCTTCGCCAACGGCGTTGGTGAGGGAGCGCTCGATGTAGGTGAGGACGTTTTCGGAATGCGCGCGCAGGGTGTTGACGAAGGTACGCATCGAGGGCAGCCGGCTTCGCAAGGCGGCGGTCATCCAGCGTTTGAGAAAGCTCTTTGCACTGCCTAGGTAATGATAGCTCCAGAAGTGCTCGAACTCGTCCTTCAAGACCCAGGCCCGATGGATGCGGCGGTTGGCGCGACTGAGCCGATTGATTTGCCGCGTGTGCGCCTTGGTGCGTGTGCTCGAGCCCATGCCGAGCAACCAGCGCAATCCTTTGACGGATTCTCGTTGCTCTGGGCCGAGCTCACGCCACTGTTCCTTGCGGACCTCGTCGACCGCTTCGTTCAGAGCCTTCACGATATGGAACCGATCGATCACCAGCTTCGCATTCGGACAATGTGCCTTGATCGCCTCGGTGTACGCACGGCTCATGTCGCAGCTCCCCCAGAGGATGCGGCGCTTCTGTCCCTCACTCAAGGCCTCCTCGAAGAACCGCTCGATCGTCTCGCGCCCCTTGCCCTCACCGACCCACACCACCCGGGCGCGGTCCAGGTCGTACACCAGAGTGGCGTAGCGATGGCGCTTTTTATAGGAGATTTCATCGACTCCGAGGCTCTTCAGGCCCCGGATGTGGTGCGCGTAGCGCACGCGGGTGACGATCCGGTGCAGGATGTCCGAGACGGTCGAGGGGGCCATGCACAGGATCTGCGCTGCGGCCTTCTGCGTCATCAGCTGGCACAGCGTGCACAGCCGCCACTCGCTGCGATAGGTCAGGCGTGCATAGGGGGCAGCCCAGGGGATCTCCTCCTGGCCCCGTCCGTGCGTGGGGCACTCGATCTCCCGCGGCTGGTACCACAGCAGCACCTTGCGGCCCAGCAGCGCGATGTCTTCCCAGCAGCGCGCGCTCCTGCCCGGGCTGAGGATCCGACATCGCCGACCGCACTGCACGCAGTGGCACCCATTCTTGTGGGGCTTGACGCTCAGATGCAGTTCCCGGCCGTAGTCCTTGAACTGCACCTGGGTGATCTTCATGCCCTTCAGGCGTAATATTCTGCTCAGCAACTTCAGGTTGCTCACGGGTCCGTGCTCCTTTTCTGTCGACGGCAATCAACAGCTTAGGAGTGGGGCCCGTGTTTATAGAAATCAAGAAGTTGCCTCCCCTGTTCTCCCCGTGGGTGCACAGCCGCTCGCTGTGCTCGCCCGGCCCCTTGGCGCGCTTGGCCTGAGGGCCGCGCGCCGTGGGCCGGCTTCGGGCTGTGCACTACGGGGATAACCGTGCCACCATTTTCCCAAAAGAGTCATTGGGAATTCCGGATAGAGCCATATTTCCATATCCCCTTCGCGCAGCAGAACGGTGTCAAGGGATTTCAGCGCGAATGGGCTTCCAAGCTGAGCGTCTCTGAGTGCGCTCTGGTCGTTTGTTACAAGGGTGCGTGGCACCAAGAACCCCAATTCCTTGGCTCGGCGGAGTTGGTAGGGTTTGCATTCGGCGAGGTAGGTGGCTCGTGGATGGTTGATCCATTTCGCGCGGTCAAATGAAGTGAGCCCTCGAATGAACGCAGCCCACTGTGAGCGATTCAATTGTTCATCGACTGAAAGCGCAGCTCCCGGCGTGTTGCGCAAGAACACAGGCTGCCTGTACCACACTGACCTGAGCGACGCCCCGACCTCCCACGTCAGACTATCTATCGAGTACAGTAACGTCGGATTGGTGGGCTCTAGCTGGACCAGGCTCTTATGTAGCGTCTCTCTATTTATACGCAAGAAGGGCGTTTTGGAGTGATGGAGTTGTTCGCAGACTAGATCTGTGGAAAAGTCGTAAAGACTCGAAAGTAATAGGACCTCGACATTCATGATGGCCGCAGCAATTGAACTGTCATCTTATTCGCTCTTCTTGTCCTCTCCCGTCTCGATATCTTCTTTCTTCGATCCTTGAATTCGAGATGGATCGCGAGCGAGAACAAACCCGTCGAGCCGCCATAGTCCTTCCGCCGAATGATATCTGGCACCCGTAGGCAACTTTGGGCGATCACGCATCGGGGCTCGGTGGGCATGCTTCAGCAGAATATGCGTCATAGGATCTTCGAGCTATTTTATTTAGGATGTTCTAATTCCGAACAACATTATTCCGTCACTGTCCCTTCTGGTCTTCCCCGGTCTCGACGTCCTTCTTCTTTGTTTGCAATTTGAAGTTGCCGTCTCTTGCCAATAGGGCGCGCCCCATCATCCAAACACCAAGGGCTGCGTCGTAGACGGCGGACAACGGAACGTCCGGCGCTTCACGGTACTGGACGGATCTGGCATTTCTCAAGACTGCGTGAGCCACCCGACTTACTCCTAGGAATGTTGCACGAGCTGGGATTACCGAAGCTAAGTCTAAGCGTTCGTGCGAGGCGCGCTGCCCCCTCTCTGCGTTTGTGGGGCGAACCAGGCCGTCCTTGAAAGTTTGAGGGTCATCCAATTCTCCCCCGCAGCACACCTGGTGTGCCGCAACGCGGCGGGCGATGGTGGGAGTGAGTGCGTTGCTACCACTTTGGTAGCTAAACCCGGTAGCTAAACTTTTCGGCCTCGCCCGCGACCGCTTGCAACTCGATGATTTTAATGGTTATAATGGTGGCCAGGGGCGGAATCGAACCACCGACACGCGGATTTTCAGTCCGCTGCTCTACCAACTGAGCTACCTGGCCGCCGACGAGGGCGCGTATTAGACCGGCTTCCCCGCCGACGCGTCAAGCAACGCCACGCCTAAGTCCTTGATTTCCGCCGGACCCTTCGACTTCGGGCGGACCGCGGTCCCGGTCACGTTCGCGCTTCGGATTCGCCGTCCTATGCCTCCCGCTCGACCCGCGCCTTCGGGCCCAGCTTGCGCACCGTCCGTGCCCATGCCCCCCCGAGCCTCAATGGAGCGGAATCCCATCCCACGCGCGCCGCTGCTCGGACAGCGGGTCGTTCTCCACGCGGCACCGCGAGTCGAAGATCAAGGTCGCCCGCGTCGCCGTGTCGTACTGCGGCCATTCCGGCATTCGCGGCGACGCCGGGCGGCCCTCGCGCGCGAATCCGACGATCAGCTTCTGAAAGGCATCGGACACGAGCTTGTCCTCGAGGGTGCCGTCCCGAGCGACGGTGTTGCTCCAGTTCGTGGAGGCCTCGAAGATCAGGAGCACGTCCGTGAGGTGGGTGGCCCCCACCTTGTCGAACGGCGGCACGCTGAGCAGGTAATCCATCCTCATCATCCAAACCGGCTCGCGTGCGGAGCATGCGGCTTCCGCCAGGCGTATCGCGGGAATTCCGAACATGGTGGCGCCGAGGAGCTCGAGGCGCCAGTCGCGCGTGGAGTCCGTGATGCGCTGATAGGCGCGGGCGAGCTCGCTGAATCTCGACTCGCCGAGCTTGCGGCGGATAAAGGCTTCCTTGCCGGTGAGTACGTCGGGGCACTCGGGCACCATGATCGTCATCTCATCGCGCGCGGTCGCGACGAGAAGCGGCACGCCGCGGGATCCACCCTCCGCGATGGCCTGCGTGGGATGAGCCGGCAGAACGCTGCCATCGACAACGGGGAGGAAGGGCTCCACGTCGAGCACTTCGTTCGCGGACTCGGCGAGAATCTGCGCGCCGGCGCGATACAGCTGCTCGGCGGGGACGCTGCGCAGATCGTTCACTCGGCGCCGCGAAAGGCCGACTCGGCGCAGCAGGTCCTCGGCGATCTGCGTGCCGATCTCGCGGCTGCGGACGTTGCGCGCCGCGCCGCTCAATGCGATGGCGCGATGGAAGAGACCTCGCGCCGCGGGCAAGGCAAGGAGAGTTCCGACGAGCATGCCCCCGGCGGACTGGCCGAGGATCGTCACGTTGCCGGGGTCGCCGCCGAAGCGGGCGATATTGGCCGCCACCCAACGCAGCGCAGCGACGAGGTCCAGTAGACCGGGGTTCGCGGAATCGGCCACTTCCTGACCCTCGATGTCGCCTAGGTACAAGAACCCCCAGGGACCGAGCCGGTAGTTGACCGTCACGACCACCGCGTCTCCGCGCGCAGCGAGGAGCGATGCGTCGTATGCGGAGCCGGTGCCCATCACCCATCCACCACCGTGGATCCAGAAGAGCACCGGCCGGCGCTCGCCGTCGGGAGCCGGCGACCAAACGTTGAGCGTCAGGCAGTCCTCGGAGCCGACGATCGGCGCATCGATGGACGAGAAGAAGGGAAGCTGGATGCACGGGGAGCCGAACCGCGTGGCCTCCCGAGCGCCGCTCCAGCTGTCCGCAGAGCGCGGCGCGCAGAAGCGCAGTGCGCCGACGGGAGGCTTGGCGAAGGGAATTCCCTTCCAGCTGAAGACAGTGTTCTCGACGACGCCTCGCAGCTTGCCGCAGGTCGTCTCGACGGTCGATGATGATTCTCGCACGGCCATCGCGCTCCTCCAGAGCTCGGGAGCGACCGGCCCAGAGCTGCGCGGGCTTGCTCCCTTCGATTTGCCGGCCGATGTTACGCCAGCCGAGGCTCCGAGGTGGACCACTGCTCGTAGCAGCCGAGGTGCAAGTTGAGCACGGGGACGCCGGCGTCCGCCGGCAGCTCCACTTCGTATTCGATCTGATCCGCCTCGATGGGCTGGTGGCACAGATCGCAGAGAGCGCCGCTGCCATGTCCGGCCCAGGTTCGGCGCGGCTTCTGATAGGGCACGTCCGCGGGCTGAGCCTCTTCTGTGCCTCGAGTTTTTCGCGCAAGCCTCATCGCACACCTCCTGTCAGTGGTCACGATCCACTCCACGACGTGATGTACTCCCGCTCGGTGACAGACATACGACGCCGCCCGATAGTTCCGGCGACGAGCGAAGGCCCGGGATGCATTCCATGCATCGTCCGTGCCGCAGGACTTCGAGGACGCGGTGCCGGGATTACAAGTCGGTTACAGTGAAGCGCCGAGCGCGCGGCGCCCCCTTGAAGTGCGCCCCGTGCGCACGGCGCACCACGCGCGAGCGTTACTCCTTCGGCCGAAATCCCTCCGGCGGTTTGGCCCCCATGCCGAAGAGGAATTTCTCCATCTCGCCTTCCAGGAATTTGCGGGCCTTCGGCTCGATGGGCGTCAAGCGATACTCGTTGATCAGCATCGTCTGATGCTGGAGCCACCGCGACCAGGCTTCCTTCGAGACGCCCTCGTACACTCGCTTGCCGAGCTCGCCCGGATACGGAGGCCGATCGAGGCCCGGGGCCTCGCGTTTCAAATACGCACAT
>JASHRH010000154.1 GCA_030037475.1 Acidobacteriaceae bacterium | reverse complement strand
TCTTCCATCGCTACCATTCCGTTTGAATCAACACCAACGGTCAGAGCGGTGGAAACCCAGAAGCCTCGGCAGAAAGTCAGAAAGTCCCCTAATAAATCAAGTTGTCGCTGCGCCTCGTCGGCCGAAAACGCCCCACCCTCGATCTTTCGAATCGTCACGTGATGCGTGAATGCGTAATCTTCAGTTTGAATCTGCGGTGGATACAGATAGATTCGGTCGTCAACCGGTACGAAGGAATAGAGCCAGTCGTCATGGCGCAACTCAAAGCACTGACCTTCCGGCTTTCCGGTTAGGAAATAAAAGGCAAAATTCAGAATACCTGCTTCTATCCTGACCAGCGGCGCTCCAGAGCGGAGAATCACGTTCGAGCGCTTGGGGGATAAACGGAAAAAGTGTCCTGATCGGTCCCCTCCAATACGAATGCTGGAATTCGTTGAATAACACTCGGTAGGTTCCACGGAGTCGTGAAACTTGACGAAAAACGAATCCTCATCCGGCATAGCTCGGCATATCTCGTCCAGTGATTCCTGTGGTTCAATGACCAAGCTGTTGCCAAGTGCGAGATCCAAATACACCCGACTCAGGAAGATTCCTTTACGGCCTATGTATTCGATCTCAAGCGGCTCTTCGCGTATCAAAAGCGCGGTTGAATTCATCGGTTCCATCATGCTCAAAGCATAAATCCATCAATCACTTCCGCGTTTGCCATTAGAGAGAAATGCTCAAGCGTCGTTAAAATAGACCCGCCCCAATGTTTTGTCAAACATCGATCTGCATGAAATCGCAGCACATTGAGTAGTGACCAGTTATACGAACATGAGGACTAAAGCTCGCGCTGACCTCAGAACCGCCATCCTGCACCGGTCCTGCCTCACACTTTGCTACTCTTGACTCCGATTCCATGGAGCCTCTCCTCATCGCGATCGCCGGGCCCACCGGCAGCGGCAAAACCGCGCTGTCGCTGGCGCTCGCCGAGCGCTTCGGCGGCGAGATTGTCAGTTGCGATTCGGTAGCCGTCTATCGCGAGATGGAACTGGGCACGGCCAAGCCCACGGCTGACGAGCGGCGCTGCGTCCCGCACCATCTCATCGATATTCTCCCGCCGGACCACTTTTGCACCGCGGGCGATTACAGCCGCCGTGCGCGCCAGGCTGTCGCGGAAATCGCCGCGCGGGGCAAGCTGCCCATCGTCAGCGGCGGCACGGGACTCTACCTGCGCGCGCTGCTGGAGGGTCTGTTTCCGGGGCCGCAACGCTCGGACAAAATGCGCGAGCGCCTGCGCCGCAGCGCCGAACGCCATGGACCGGGCTGGCTGCACCGGCTGCTGCTGCGTCTCGATCCGGCTGCGGCCGAGCGCATCCACGCCAACGACCAGCCCAAACTGATCCGCGCCGTCGAGGTCTGCCTCGCCGCGTGCCAGCCGCTCACCGAAGCCTGGCAGGCCGGGCGCGAGCCGTTGCGCGGATTCCGCATCCTGCGCCTCGGCCTCGATCCGCCGCGCCCGCTGCTCTATCAGCGCCTGGATGCGCGCGCACAGGCGATGTTCGCTGCGGGACTGATCGAAGAGACGCGCACCCTCCTGCAGAAATATGGCGAGACGCCGCGAGCTTTCGACTCGCTTGGCTATCGCCAGGCACGCGCCGTCCTGCGCGGCGAAATGACCGAGGCGGAAGCCCTGGCATCGACTGCTCAGGGCCATCGTAACTACGCGAAGCGCCAGCTCACCTGGTTTCGCCGCGAGCCGGAGATGCACTGGCTGCAGGGATTCGGGGATCAGGCGGATGTAGTGGAGGAGGCAGAGAAGAAAGTAGTCAGGAGTCAGTAGTCAGAAAAGTTCCGCCAGGCCGTTGCTGTTCTATCTCCCTAAACCCTATCCCTGCCTCTCCTACTGCACCGTCATCGCGATGCAGGTCGCGCCGGAACAACTGGCATCGGTCGAAGTGGCCTGGGTGATCGCCGTCCCGTTGGAGGAGTACGCCGAAACCACGATGACGTAGTTGCCGGGCGCCGTCCCGTAGTTGGGCGAGGGCTGGTAGTGCTCGTAGCTGTAGCGCGGATTGCAGGCGGTCAGGCCCATCGCTCCGGCGGCGAGCAGCAGCGCCATGCCCAGCACGCGCAGCACGCCCAGATTCCGGCGCCGCAGTGCTCCCACGCCAGCCAGCGCCAGCAGCCCTGGAATCACCAGCGCATACGCCGCACCGGAGCGGCTGAGCGGCTCCGCGTGGCTGCTGTTAACGCCTGACGACGCCTGGGTCGTGACCTGCATCGAACTGATTGTCGTGCCGTTGGCCGGCGGCGTCGCGATCACCGGATTGAAATCGCAGTCGACCGAGAGCGGTACGCCCGAGCACGACAGGTTTACCTGCGCGGAAAAGCCGTTTTGCGAAGTAATCGTCAGGTTCAGCGTCTCGTACTGGCCCGGGGTTACCGTGAAGGACGAGGGGCTCGCCGTCACTGTGAATCCCGGCACCGTGGAACTCTGATCACTGACCACCGTCGTGAGCGCCGACGAGGACGCGAAGGCGCTGTCGCCGTGATAGACGGCGGTCACCGTCCGCGCCCACGCCGGAGGATTCGTCAGGTTGAGCGTCGCCACGCCATTGTGCACGAAAACCGAGCCCAGCGAGCCCTTCGCGGTCTCAAAGCTCACTGATCCTTCGGAAACCGGCTGGCCCTGGATGTCAGTCACGTCCGCGGTGAAGGAGAGAACGCCGCTCTGGCGCTGCGAGACCAACTGGGTGCGCGTCGGCGCCGCTCCCTGCGCGCGCGCTGCCGGCAGGATGGAGGCCAGAATTCCCATGCTGACAGTGGCCGCGAGCCGCGAGGCAATGTGTTTCCGGAACAGCAAAATCATGAACTCTCTCGGGAAAACCCCTCCACGCAGAAAGCGGGGCCGCAGCCGCTGGGCCGCAACCGCATCTCCTGCGCTGGAAAGTTCATTGTATCCGAGGAGGGGTCCTTCCGGCGTGCCTGGGAGAATGCGGTGCCTGTCAGGCGGAGTTAGGATCGAAGGTTGCGCAATTTCGCTTTTTTCGAGGTGGATCGCATGGCAACGTCGCTTTCCGAGCGCCCGCAGCTCCGGTATCTGAGCGATCAGATGGACGAACTGAAGAAAAAGGGCACGCACTTTCGCCTGCGTGTGCTCGAAGATGCCCAGGCCCCGGTTTGCACCTATGACGGCCGGCAGGTCATCAATCTCGCCTCCAACAATTACCTCGGCCTGTGCAATCACCCGAAGCTGAAGGAAGCCGCGGAGAAGGCAACCCGGAAATTCGGCGTCGGCCCGGGCGCGGTGCGCACCATCGCCGGCACCATGAAAATCCACATGGAGCTGGAAGAAAAGATCGCGCGCTTCAAGAACGTCGAAGCCTGCGTCGTCTTCCAGAGCGGATTCACGGCCAATGCCGGCACGGTCTCGGCCATCCTCGGCAAAGACGACTTCATCATCAGCGACGAGTTGAATCACGCCTCCATCATCGACGGCGCGCGCCTTTCGCGGGCGAAGATCAAGGTCTTCCGCCACAAGGATCTTGCCCACGCCGAGGAGCAGCTGCGCGAGGTCCGGAACGAGCCCGGCCACAAGCTGCTCATCACCGACGGCGTTTTCTCCATGGATGGCGACATCGGCCCGGTGGACAAGCTGGCTGATCTCGCCGAGAAGTACGGCGCCATCATGATGGTCGACGACGCCCACGCGTCCGGCGTGCTGGGCCGCAACGGCCGCGGCACCGTCGACCACTTCCACTGTCATGGCCGCGTGGATATCCAGGTCGGCACGCTGTCGAAGGCCATCGGCGCCATTGGCGGCTACGTCTGCGGCTCCAGGGACCTTATCGACTTTCTCTACCACCGCGCGCGGCCGTTTCTCTTCTCCACTTCGCATCCGCCGTCCGTTACGGCCACCTGCATTGCGGCTTTTGACCTGCTGGAGCAGGAACCGGAGCGCATCGACCGCCTCTGGGAGAACACGCGCTACTTCAAAACCGGGCTGGACCGCCTCGGCTTCGACATCGGCGGCGTCACCACCCCTGCCAGCGAGACCCCCATCACCCCCATCATCGTCGGCGAAGGCCGCCGCGCCATGGATTTCTCCCGCGCGCTCTTCGACGCGGGCGTGATGGCCACCGGCATTGCGTTTCCCACCGTGCCCGAAGGCAAGGCGCGCCTCCGCACCATCATGACCAGCGAGCATACCCGCGCGCAGCTCGACCAGGCGCTCGAGATTCTGGGAAAAACCGCGCGGGGGATGGGAATATCGGGGTAGAGCGCGCGGCACCCAGGGCTCCCAACGCGCTTGCGCGTTGGGGTGGTCCTCACAGCATCCCCGATACCGCCATCAGCGCCACGCCGACCCAGAAGAACCCCATCCGGTCGTGGGCGAAGATGCCAAACAGGATGAGCGCGATCCCGATCACGCGTGCGTAGCGGGGGACCGGGTCATCGTAGGGGGAGCAGCAATACTGGTGATAGAAGCGGTTCATCGTTGCCTCCTGATATCTTCAGCATCGCGCGCCGCCCCTGCCCGCGGCAGTGTGCTTCGTCAGCAATCGGATATGACAAATGTCAATGGCTATACTTGAGCGAGAGGATCCCATTCTGCTGCACCTCGATCGCATTGTGGCCCAAACTCGCGCCGATCTGGCGGCACGGAAGCAGCGCGTCCCGCTGCGCGGACTGGAGCAGCGCGCGACGCAGCATACTCCACGCGGCTGGGCGCGCGCCCTGCGGCAGAAAGCCTTCACCGGTCCGGCTATCATCGCCGAGCTGAAAAAAGCCTCGCCCTCGAAGGGGCTCATCCGCGCCGATTTCAATCCCGGCGCCCTGGCCCGCAGCTTCGAGCGCGGCGGCGCGACGGCGCTTTCCGTCCTCACCGACGAGCCCTTCTTCCAGGGCAGTCTCGCCAATCTGGAGCACGCTTCAGCAGCCACGAGTCTTCCGTGCCTGCGCAAGGACTTCATCGTCGATGAGTACCAGATCGTCGAAGCCCGCGCGCATAGCGCCGACGCCATCCTGCTGATCGCTGCGGCGCTGACGGACGCCGAGCTCGTCCGCTTCACCGCCGCCGCGCATCAATATTCGCTCGACATCCTCTGCGAGGTCCACACCGCCGACGAGCTAACCCGGGTGCGCGGCCTGGGCTGCGATGCCTACGGCGTGAACAGTCGCGATCTGCACACCTTCGAGGTACGGCTGGAAATCTCTATGGACCTGGCCGCGCAGCTTCCCACCGGCGCGGTCCACGTGGCGGAAAGCGGCATCCACACCGCCGCGGACCTGTGCCGCCTGCGCGAGGCCGGTTTCCACGCCTTCCTGATCGGCGAATCTCTCATGCGTGAGGCGGAGCCCGGCGTCGCGCTCGACGAGATGCTGCGCGCCGCGCAAACCGCTGCCCGATCGAGTGTGACGTCATGTGGATAAAAATCTGCGGCACCACGAACCTCGAAGACGCGCAGTTGGCCGTCGAGGCTGGCGCCGACGCCATCGGCTTCGTCCTCGCGCCCAGCCCGCGCCGCGTCACTTCCTCGCAGCTCGCGGAGCTGCCGCTGGAATCGCTCGGCGACGCGCGCCGCGTCGGCGTCTTCGTCTCTCAGGACTTTGAAGAGATCGCCTACGACATCCGCGCCGCGCAGCTCACCGGCGTCCAGCTCCACGGCGAGCTGGATTTCTCCCTCATCGAGCGGTTGCGCCACGAGTTCGAAGACGATCTGCTGATCATCCAGACGCTGCACTGGCCCGTCGGCAGCGACATGGCGGATCTGCAGCGCCGCCTGCGCAGCGATTTGCGTGCCCTCGCGCGGCATCGCGGCGCCGACGCCGTGCTGCTGGATTCGAGGACCGCCCAGGCCATCGGCGGCACCGGCACGTCCTACGACTGGGAGCGCGCGCGCGAGGTTCTGTCGGAAGCGGCAGGGAAGCTGCGCCTGATCGTTGCCGGCGGCCTGAATGCCGGCAATGTCGCCGAGGCTATCCGCACCATTCGCCCGTGGGGCGTCGATGTTGCGAGCGGCGTCGAGGCCTCGCCGGGCAAAAAGGATCCCGAGAAAGTGCGGGCATTCATTCGTGAGGCGCACAAGGCCTTCGCGGAATTTGAAATGCGCTGGTGAACACGAACCGGCTCCGCGCAACCCCTTGAGAGCCGCCAAAGCTCGGTTACCCCGCGCGTCCCATGTAAGCTGGAACCATGGAAGCCACCTCAACCATCGCCGGGCGTTTCGGCGCCTACGGCGGGCGCTATGTTCCCGAGACGCTGGTCGCCGCGCTCGACGAGCTGGAGCACGCCTACGCCGAGGCCCAGGCCGATCCTGACTTCCATCTAAAGCTCGACGAGCTGCTGCGCGACTTTGCCGGCCGTCCCACGCCGCTTTATTTCGCCGCGCGGCTGACGGAACGTCTCGGCGGCGCGAAGATTTACCTCAAGCGCGAGGACCTGCTCCACACCGGCGCGCACAAGATCAACAACTGCTTGGGCCAGGGGCTGCTCGCCCTGCGCATGGGCAAGCAGCGCATCATTGCGGAAACCGGCGCGGGCCAGCACGGCGTGGCCACAGCCAGCGTTTGCGCTCTCTTCGGCCTCGAATGCGTGGTCTACATGGGCGAAGAGGACATGCTCCGCCAGGAGCTGAACGTCTACCGCATGAGAATGCTTGGCGCGGAAGTGCGCAGCGTCTCCTCCGGCTCGCGCACGCTCAAGGACGCCATCAGCGAAGCCATGCGCGACTGGGTGACAAACGTTCGCACCACGCATTATCTGCTGGGCAGCGCGCTCGGCGCGCATCCGTATCCGACCATGGTTCGCGATTTCCATCGCGTCATCGGCCGCGAGGCGCGTCAGCAGATCATCGAGAAGGAAAATCGCCTGCCCACCGCGATCATCGCCTGCGTCGGCGGCGGATCGAACGCGATCGGCGCGTTCTACGAATTCATCCCGGACAAGGACGTGCAGTTGATCGGCGTCGAAGCCGGCGGCCGCGGCGCGCAGCTCGGTGAGCACGCGGCGCGCTTCAGCGGCGGCGCGCCGGGCGTGTTGCAGGGCACGTACTCCTATGTCCTGCAGGACGAGAACGGCCAGATCGCGCTCACGCATTCTGTCTCCGCCGGTCTGGATTACGCCTCCATCGGTCCGGAACATGCAGCCCTGCACGATTCCGGCCGCGCCGAGTACACTTCCGTGACCGACGCCGAAGCACTCGAGGCGACGCTGCTGCTGGCGCGCACCGAAGGCATCATCCCTGCGCTCGAAAGCGCGCACGCCGTTGCGGAATGCGCGAAGCGCGCGCCGAAGATGAGCGGCAGCGATTTGGTCATCGTCAGCGTCTCCGGCCGCGGTGACAAGGACATGGGCATTCTGGCCCGCGAACTGAAGCTGAGCGGGGCAAAATAAATGCCGATTCGATTCGCGGAAAAGCCCGGCCTCGTCGCCTATTTCACCGTGGGCGATCCCGACCTCGCCACGACGCACGCCATCGCGCTGGCGGCGATCGATGCCGGTGCCGACGTGATCGAGCTGGGCGTACCCTTCAGCGATCCACTCGCCGACGGCCCCGTGATCCAGCGCGCCAGCGAGCGCGCTCTCCGCCACGGGACGAGTCTGCGCGATGTGCTCAATCTGGCCGCGACGCTGCGCGCAGAGCGCCCCCACGCCGGCCTCATTGTCTTCACCTACTACAACCCCATCCTCCGTTTCGGCCTTGAGGAATTCTGCGCCGCCGCGGAGCAGGCCGGCGTCGACGGCGTGCTCGTCACGGACATGATCGTCGAGGAAGCCTCTGAGTATCTGCAGGCGCTGCACCGGCATCATCTTGCGCCCGTTTTTCTCGCCGCGCCCACCAGTCCCGACGAGCGGCTGGCGCGCATCGCGGCGGTCTCGCGCGGATTTATCTACGCCATTTCGCGCGTGGGCATCACCGGCGCGCAGAAATCCCTCACCGCCGACGCCGAGCAGCTCGTTCGCCGCCTGCGCCGCTTCACGCAGCTCCCCATCGCTGTCGGCTTCGGAATTTCGACCCCTGAGCACTTTGCCGCCGTGGGCGAATTTGCCGACGCGGCCGTGATCGGCAGCGCACTGGTGGCGACCATCGAGCAGGCCGGGCCGAAAGAAGCCCCGGACGCCATTGCGCGATTGATTGAGGGTCTGCGCAGGGGATCTCGCGAAACCGCGGCGCCGGCCCGATAGAATTCCAGCATCTGTTCTCAACAGTTCCAGGGCCCGGGCGGCAGCCCCCAAAGGAAGACCATGGATATTGCAGACTGGCGGCGCAAAATCGACGAACTGGACCGGCAAATCGTGCTGCTCATCAGCGAGCGCGCCGCCGCCGCGCAGGAAATCGGACGGCTCAAGCGCTCAACGTCGCTGCCCGTCTATGAGCCGAACCGCGAGCGCGTCATCTTCGATAACGTGCGGACGCACAACCCGGGCCCGCTGCCCGATTCGGAGCTGGTTCACATTTACGAGCGCATCATCGACGTGATGCGCGCCCTCCAGAAGAACCAACTCGCTTCCAGGAACGAGACAGGAAAAGACTAATGAAAAACAAGACAGGACAAGATCAATGATCGTCGCCATGCAGGAGCGCGCGAGCGAAGAAGAGATTCAGAACGTCGTCGAGCGCATGATCGAAATCGGATTCAACGTCCACCGCACCACGGGCGCGGTGCAGACCATCCTCGCGGGCGTGGGCACTCCGGGGGCTTTTTCGCACGACGACTTCGAGGTGCTCCCCGGCGTGGCGGAAGTCATCCGCATCTCTTCGCCCTACAAGCTGGCCGGGCGGAGCTTCCGGCCGGAAGGCACCATCGTGCGCTTTCCCAACGGCGTCAGCATCGGCGGCCAGGAAGTCGTCGTCATGGCCGGGCCGTGCTCGGTGGAGAGCCGCGAGCAGATCCTCGAGAGCGCGAGGCTGGTCAGCGCCGCGGGCGCAAAGTTCCTGCGCGGCGGCGCGTTCAAGCCGCGCAGCTCGCCATATTCCTTCCAGGGCCTCGGCCTCGACGCCCTGAAGCTGCTGCGTGAAGCCGGCCAGGAACACGACCTCCTCACCGTCAGCGAAGTGATGGAGATTTCGCAGATCGAGCTGATGATGCCTTACGTCGATCTGTTCCAGGTCGGCGCGCGCAATATGCAGAACTTCAACCTGCTGCGCGAACTCGGCGAGGTCCGCCGCCCCGTCCTGCTCAAGCGCGGC
>JASHRH010000153.1 GCA_030037475.1 Acidobacteriaceae bacterium | reverse complement strand
ACGCCAATGACAAGCGCGGCGGAGAAGCAAAACGAGAATCTCAAACGCACCTCGGCGGGTTGCAGTGTGGACGAGCGAAACGACCTGCGGCGCCGGCTGATCCGTCGCCGGTTCCCGCAGATGGACGGGTGATTTCAGCGTGGACGATGGAAACTCCGATGTCAAGGCGGGTTCAGGCCGAATTGGGCTGCGCGCATGACATCGCTGTCATGTCGTTCCGAATCCGGGTTCGGCGGGTCGAAAACGAGCGATTGCATCGCGCTTATACGTGCGCCGGATCGCCGCGTTCCGTGTCCACATGCAGATCTTTGAACGCGGCCTGGGCCTTCTTCGCGTCGAATTTGCCGTCGCGCGCGAGCTTCGAGAGCGTGGCGGTGACGACCGACTCCGCGTTGACCTCGAAGTGGCGGCGCAGGTGCTCGCGATTGTCGCTGCGGCCGAAGCCGTCGGTGCCCAGCGAGACGAGGCGCGTGGTGAGCCACGGCGCCAACTGATCGGGCACGGCCTTCATGTAATCCGTGGCGGCGATGATGGGGCCTTTGGCTTTCGACAAAGTCGAGACGATGTACGGAGTCTTCTCCGGCTGGTCGGGATGCAGGCGGTTCCAGCGCTCTACGCCGAGCGCTTCGCGGCGCAGCTCGTTGTAGCTGGTCACGCTCCAGACATCGGTGGCCACGCCGTATTTGTCGGCGAGGATCTCCTGGGCACGGAGAACTTCGTTGAGAATGGGGCCGCTGCCGAAGAGCTGCGCGACGGCCTTGCCGCCTGGCGCTGCCTTCAGGCGGTAGATGCCGCGCAGGATGCCTTCGCGAGCGCCTTCCGGCATCTCGGGCATGGCGTAGTCCTCGTTGTACATGGTGATGTAGCAGAAGAGGTTCTCGCCCTCCTGGTACATGCGGCGCAGACCATCCTGGAGGATCACCGCCATCTCGTAAACGTAAGCAGGATCGTAGCTGGCGCAGGTGGGGATGACACTCATGAGCAGATGGCTGTGGCCATCCTGGTGCTGGAGGCCTTCGCCAAGCATGGTGGTGCGGCCCGCGGTGCCGGCCATGAGGAAGCCTTTGCCGCGCGCATCCGCGAAGGCCCACATCATGTCGCCGACACGCTGGAATCCGAACATGGAGTAGTACATGTAGAAGGGAATCATCGGCACGCGGTAGTTGGCGTAGGCGGTGCCCGCGGCGGTGAACGAGGCCATGGAACCGGCTTCGGTGATGCCCTCTTCGAGGATCTGGCCGTTCTTCTCTTCGCGATAGAAGAGCAGCATGTCGACGTCGTGCGGCTTGTACTTCTGGCCCTCGCTGGCGTAGATGCCGACCTGGCGGATCGCCGACTCGAGGCCGAAAGTGCGGCCCTCGTCAGGGACGATGGGGACGACGAACCTGCCGGTCTTCTCGTCCTTCATCAGATGGCGCAGGATGCTGACGAAGCCCATGGTGGTGGAGACGGCGCGGCCGCGCGAGCCGCTGGTCCACTCGCTGAAGTCTTCGAGCGGGGGCGCCTGGTAGTCGATTTTCGGCACGTCGCGCTTCGGCATGTAGCCGCCAAGGCTTTGCCGGCGCTCCTGCATGTAGACCATCTCCGGCGCGTCCTGCGGCGGACGGTAGAGCTTGCCGGCACGGGCGTCGGCTTCCGGGATGGGCAGATCGAAACGTTTGGTGAAGTCGACGAGCGCGTCGTCGGCGACTTTCTTTTCCTGGTGCGAGGCGTTGCGTGCCTGGGTGCTGCCGAGGCCGTAACCTTTCACGGTCTTGGCGAGGATGACTGTGGGACCGCCCTTGTGCTCGGTGGCGCGCTTGTAGGCGTTGTAGATCTTGCGCGCGTCATGTCCGCCGCGGTGCAGGTGGAAGACCTCGTCGTCGGACATGTGCTCGACGAGCCTGAGCAGCTCGGGATACTTGCCGAAGAACTCGCTGCGGATGTAGGCGCCGCCCTTCGCCTTGAAGGCCTGATACTCGCCGTCGACGCATTCCTCCATGCGCCTGAGGAGCAAGCCGGTGTGGTCGCGCTCAAAAAGCGCGTCCCAGTCGGAACCCCAGATGACCTTGATGACATTCCAGCCGGCGCCGCGAAAGACGGCCTCGAGTTCGTCAATAATGCGGCCATTGCCGCGGACAGGACCGTCGAGGCGCTGGAGGTTGCAGTTGACGACGAAGATGAGGTTGTCGAGCTTTTCGCGGCGGGCGATGGAGAGCGCGCCGAGGGTATCAACTTCGTCGGTTTCGCCGTCGCCGACGAAGGCCCAGACCTTGCGCGGAGTGGCCTGGATGAGACCGCGATGCTCGAGATAGCGCATGAAGCGCGCCTGATAGACGGCGTTCAGCGGGCCAATGCCCATTGAGACGGTGGGGAAGCGCCAGAAGTCGGGCATGAGCCAGGGATGCGGATAGGACGGGAGGCCGGGCGTCGAGCGCAGCTCATGACGGAAGTTCAGGATGCGCTGCTCGTCGAGGCGGCCAAGCAAAAAGGCGCGCGAATAGATGCCCGGGCTGGCGTGACCCTGGAAGTAGATGAAGTCGCCGGGCTGATCGCCGTAAGCGGCGTGGAAGAAGTGATTGAAGCCGACTTCAAGCAACGTGGCCAGTGAGGAATAGGTGGCGATGTGGCCACCAATGCCGTGATCCTTCTTGTTCTGGCCGTGCACCATGGCGAGCGCGTTCCAGCGGATGAGACTCTCGATGCGGCGCTCCAGCGTGCGGTCGCCGGGATACGGGACTTCCTCGTGCTTCGGGATGGTGTTCACGTAAGGGGTAATCAGCTCGCTGGGCTGGGAGATGCCGGCCTCGCGCGCGCGCTGCCTGAGCGCGGTGAGAAGCTCAGCGCCCTGTTCGGGACCCTCGGCGACGACCATGTCGTCAAACGCTTCGATCCACTCGCGAAGCTCCTGGGAAAAATCGGCCTGGGCAGGAACGCTTACTTTCGTTGTCATAGAACCTCAGTGAAAACTTTTTCGTCGGAGCCGGCGAGTTCGGCTTCGGCGAGAACCGCGCGCCGCCACTCGTGGGCAGGCAGGCCACGCGCTTCGAGCCAGCGCTCCAGATGGACGACAGGGTCTTCTGTCTGTCCATTGCGGGCGGGCCATGGCGTGCAGAGGATGCGCGTCGGACCCGATCCTTCGCGCGCGCGGACGATCGATTCGTGGGCGACGCGGCAGAGCGCGACAACGTCCTGAGCGTCGACGGGAATCGAGGTGAGGAGATGCGCTCCGGACTTGCTGCGATTGCCCGGTTTCGGGGCGGCGGACGCGTCCTCCACGAAGAGGATGGGCAGCCTGGCCGTGCCAGCCATGGTGCGCGCTTCGCGCAGGAGATCCTCCGCTGCTCCGCTGGAGAAAATGACCGTCACGCGCGCGTTCTTTTTCAGCCGATCCGCAGTGGAGCGAGCGATGGAGGCGATGAGCCGCTCGGCAAAGGGCGTCGTGCTCTCGGTGAGGTGAATGGCTGAGGGGATCGGCTGGTCGGCCACGAGCGCGTCGCCAGGGCGCAATTCGGAGCTGACGGCGGCCAAAGCGGCCTCGCGGCCAGCGAGCGACTGGCCGTGGCCGTTGGCGTGCTCGACGCCAAGGCGCAGGCGCAGCGTCAGCTCGTAAAGCTGGCGGAATTTCGCGTCGCTGATGAGGGTGTGGCCGCGCTTCGACGGAACCCTGCTGATTGCCTGGGTGACCATGCTTTCTGAGATGTTCCTCTCACAGCAATACCAGGGTAACTGTGTCCTGTTCGGGTTCATTCAGTGTCGTCGCTCCCTGGTGGTCGCGCCGACCGAGCATCCTGCCCTCGGGATACATCTACCCTGGTTTTGCGTTAGGGATGAGGATGCGGCCGACGATGTGCTGGCACGCCGGAACCGCGCGTATGCTGCGCTGTTCCCGCTCTGTGAAAATTGTAGCGCAGCAAAGGGCGGGCGCGCGTCGGACAGGCGCCTGGCACGGGAGATGCTGCGCTTTGGTTTGTGGTGCAGCGCTGTACGAATCCCGGAGCGGCTCAGATTTCAACAGATTTGTGCATAACCCGGTGAATTAGCGGCACCTCGCCACCTGCAAGGCAGAATTGATGCGGCCCTGAGCGTTCTGCACTCGGAGCGATGCAATTTTTCAGGAGACAGTGATCGGACCCACCCTGTCGTCCAAAAATCAGGACGACCAGGATGGGGGACCGGCTAGGTTGAGTAGTCGGCGTTGATGCGCACGTACTCGGCGGTGAGGTCGCTGGTCCAGAAGCGGCAGCGCCCATTGCCTGCGCCGACGGACATGCGGATGGAGTACTCGCGCTGCTTCAGATATTCGTGCGCGGCGCGCTCGTCGAACTCCGGCGCGCGTCCGCCATGGATGCAGATGGGCAGATCGCCGAACCAGAGGGCGATGCACGCAGGATCGATCACTGCGCCGGAATAGCCGGCGGCCGCCATCAGGCGTCCCCAGTTGGGGTCGCACCCGGCCCACGCGGTTTTGACGAGCGGCGAATGCGCGATCGCTTTCGCGACTTTGAGAGCGTCGGCATCGCTGGCCGCGCCTTCAATCTGCAGCTCCACGACATGCGTGACGCCCTCGCCGTCTGCCACGATCTGCTTCGCGAGGGACGTGCAGACGGTGGTGAGCGCGTCGGCAAAGGAGGCGTCCGCCGCTGGAACCTTCGCGTCCGACGCGCCGGAGGCCAGCAGCAGAACCGTGTCGTTGGTGGAGGTGTCGCCGTCGATGGAGATGCGATTGAACGTCCTGGTAACGGCATTCTTCAGGAACTCGTTCAGGTCCCCCGGCTCGATGATCGCATCGGTGAAGAGATAGACGAGCATGGTGGCGTGGGGGACGAGTTGAGGATGGATCATGCCCGCGCCTTTGCAGACGCCGGCGAGGCGGACTGTTTTGCTGCCGATGTTGATGGCGGCGTGGGCCACCTTGGGGCGCGTGTCGGTGGTGAGGATCGCGCGCGCGAACGACTGCGCGTCGAGCGAAAGACTCTGTTGAGCTTCTGGAAGTGCAGCCACGAGCTTTTCGGCGGGGAGTGGCACGCCGATGATGCCGGTCGAGGACGGAAAGACCTCATGGCCGGGACAGCCGAAGGTTTCGGCAGCGGCGTGGCAGACCTGCTCGCAGGCGATCAGGCCCGCTTCGCCTGTGGCGCAGTTGGCGTTGCCGGCGTTGACAGCGACAACGCGGACGCGTCCGCCGCTGCGCTGGAGATGGCGGCGTCCGATGGTGAGGGGAGCGGCCTGCACCTGGTTGGCGGTGAACATGGCGGCTGCGCTCGCGGGGCGGTCGGCCAGGGCAACGGCGAAATCGGCCTTGCCGCTGGGCTTGATGCCGGCCTTCACGGCGGCGAAACGGAATCCGCGAGGGAGGGCGTCGCTGGGGATGAGGGGTTCGTCGGACATGGGCGATACCTCAATGTAACAATTTCGCGGTCTGACATAATTTTTCCGTGAGCAAATCTGATTTTCTCCTGATGCGCAATGTGAGCGTGGCCCGCAGCGACCATGTCGTTCTGCACGAGATTTCGCTGCGCATCGCCACGGGAGAGCATGTGGCGATTCTGGGGCCGAACGGATGCGGGAAATCGACGCTGATCAGGACGATTACGTGCCAGTGCTATCCCATCGTGACGCCGACGACGGAGCTGCTGCTGCTGGGGCGCAAGCGCTGGGATGTTTCGCAGCTGCGATCGCACCTGGGCGTGGTGTCGCCCGAATTGCCGGGCGAACGTACGCCGGTGACGCTGGGGCTGGACGCAGTGATCGCGGGGTTTTTCTCGGCGTCGACGCTGTGGCCGAATCTGCACGTCACGCCGGAGATGCGGGAGCGCGCCGAGGAGGCGCTGCATCTGATGATGGCGGAGCATCTGGCGGGCAAGCTGGTGGGCGAAATGTCGGCCGGCGAACAGCGGTGCATCATGATTGCGCGCGCACTGGTGCATCAGCCGAAGATGCTGCTGCTCGATGAGCCGTCCAACGCACTGGACCTTGCCGCGCAGCGGGAACTGCGCGAGGCGCTGCGGCGCGTGGCGCGCCAGGGGGTGGGCATCCTGATGGTGACGCACCATCTGGCAGATATCATCCCGGAGATCGACCGCGTGATCCTGATGCGCGAGGGGCGGATTTTTGCCGACGGGCCGAAGCGAGAGCTCATCACGGCGGAGGCGCTCCGCGCTCTTTTCGGAGTCGGGGTCTCGCTGGTCGAACACGAGGGGTCATGGCATTCGTGGTGAAACAGGAGACAGTAGTCAGGAGTCAGGAGTCAGTAGTCGGTAGTCGGTGATCAGCTTCGTTTCTGTGGTTCAAAAGACATGCGACCAGGCATGAGGATTTCGATCGCGGCATTGCTGATCGTGGCGATGTGCGCCGTCGCGCGGGCGCAGATGCCGATGGGCGGAAAGCCGCACACCTTTGAGCAGGAGATCAGGAACCATGACACTTCCGGCACCAGCGCCGAGCCCAATTCCGTGCCGCAGCCGATGTGGATGGCGATGCATGGCGCGTGGATGACGATGTTTCACGGGAATGCGTTTGTTGCCGATATCCAGCAAACGAGCCCGCGCGGCGGCGACAAGCTGTTCTCCACGAACTGGTGGATGCCGATGGCGCAGCGCGCGTGGGACCGCAGCCAGCTCACCGTGCGGGCGATGCTGAGCCTGGAACCGGCGACGATCACCGGGCGGCAGTACCCGCTGCTCTTCCAGCAGGGCGAAACGGCGTATGGGAATCCGATCGTGGATGGGCAGCACCCGCACGATTTCTTCATGGAAACCGCGGCGCTCTGCGATTTTTCGATTGCGAGGCGGACGCTGCTGAGTCTCTACGCTGCTCCCGTCGGCGATCCGGCGATCGGGCCGATTGCCTTTCCGCATCGCATCTCAGCGCTGGAAGATCCCGTCGCGCCGCTCGGCCATCATCAGGAGGATTCAACGCACATCTCCGACGATGTGGTCACGGCGGGGCTGACTTATGGGTGGGCGCGGATCGAGGCCAGCGGCTTTCACGGACGCGAGCCGAGCGAGCAGCGGTGGGAGATTCAGCAGGGTGCGATGGACTCGTGGTCGCTGCGGCTGACGCTGCAACCGGGGCAGAACTGGAGCGGGCAGATTTCGTCAGGACGGCTGCACAGTCCCGAGGCTCTGTATCCGACGGAAGACCAGGCACGCACGACCGCGTCGATCCTGTACAACCGCCCGCTGCGCGGCGGGAACTGGGCCAGCGCCATCGTGTGGGGGCGCACGCGGTCGATCCCGGACAACGCCGTTGAGAACAGTTCCCTGCTCGAGTCGACGCTGCGTTTTCGCAAGCGCAATGATGCGTGGACGCGCATTGAGGACGTCGAGCGAACGAATGAGCTGCTGTTGGGCGAGCGCCCACTTCCGCAGGGCTTTCAGGAAGAGCCGGTGGGGCGCGTACAGGCGTATACCTTCGGCTACGATCGCGACCTGCCCGCGCTGCCGCATTTCGAGACTGCGCTCGGCGCACAGGTGACCGCGTACGCCGACGGACCGCGGCTACAGCCGGTCTATGGAACAGACCCAATGGGCGTAGTGGTTTTTCTGCGGCTGCGACCGGTGGGGCGGTGACAGTGAGAAATGTGGCTTGCGCCCTCGTCCCGCGCGGGGTTACCTTACCAGTACACGGGAAAGGAGGATGATCCAGCAAATGAAAAATTCTGACGGTAGTCATTGCACGAGCCTACGTGAGGTGACTGAGGCTTAAGGTCGCTCTTCGCCGGAAACTTAAGTCCACGGCGCAAACCAGACGCCGAGGCCGCCAGGCCGGTCCTGCAGACATGCGGGGCTGGCGTGCAAGCGAATGGCGCCTCAGGTCAAACTCCACAGATCACCGGTGATTGAGGCCCGCATGCCACAACTGGCTGCGGGCCTTTCACGTTTACGGCGCGTTCACCGTCCCCCCTCCCTCGCCCGCCGACGTAAAATGTCCGCATGGAACCCCTCGTTATAGCAGGCAAAGCGTTTCAGTCGCGATTGATTGTGGGCACGGGCAAGTATAAGGATGGGCCGGAGACACAGGCGGCCATCGAAGCTTCGGGCGCGGAGATGGTGACGGTGGCGGTGCGGCGCGTGAATCTCGACCGCTCGCGCGAGTCGCTGCTGGATTA
>JASHRH010000152.1 GCA_030037475.1 Acidobacteriaceae bacterium | reverse complement strand
CATGATGCGCGGGAGCGCTGCTCCACACGCGACCATGCCTGGGGCCGACATTGCGTGCGGGAATGCGAGCAAGCCCCATCGCTGATGGAGCACGCAACGCCCCGCCCGCACATCCACGATGTCCGCGAGACCGATACCGGTTCGTTTCAGCCGAATCGCCCGGTGATGTAATCTTCAGTCCGCCGGTCGGAAGGCCTGGTGAAGATCTGGGCCGTCTCAGCATATTCGATGAGCCTGCCGTCCAGCATGAATGCGGTGTATTCGCTGGCGCGCGCCGCCTGCTGCATGTTGTGCGTCACCATCACCAGCGTGCAGCTTTCCTTCGCATGAAAGATCAACTCCTCGATGTTGGCTGTCGAGATGGGGTCGAGCGCGGAGCAAGGTTCGTCCAGCAGCAGGACCTCGGGATTAATGGCCAGCGCGCGCGCAATGCACAGCCGCTGCTGCTGGCCTCCTGAGAGCCGCAGCGCCGACTGCCGCAGCTTCTCCTTCACCTCATGCCACAGGCCGGCGCTCACCAGAGCGTGCTGCACACGGTCGTCCATTTCCGAGCGGCTCGGCCGTTCATACAGCCGTATGCCAAACGCGATATTTTCGTAAATCGACATCGGGAACGGGGTTGGCTTTTGAAAAACCATGCCCACCTTGGCCCGCAGGCCCGGAAAGCTCTTCGGAGCGAGGATGTTCTCTCCGTCGAGAATTACCTGCCCCTGTGCGCGGTGCCCTGGATACAGGTCGTAAATGCGATTGAAGACCCTCAGCAGCGTCGATTTGCCGCAGCCGGACGGCCCGATGAATGCCGTCACCGTGTGTTCGAGGATCTCGACATTCACGTCCTGAATGGCGTGGAACGCGCCGTAATAGAAATTCAGGTCCCGGACCGCAATCTTGGTAGCCTTGCGGACGGCGCTGCCGCTCTGCGAGCTTTTGGGCGGTTGAATGGGGACGGGTTGATTCACCATAGAGAATCCCTCTGGGGCTCTGAATTCATTTCTGCATGTGGACCCTGCCGAGGAACAAGCGGGCAAGCATGCTGAGCATGAGGACAAAAACAACAGTGATGAACGCCGCAGCCCAGGCCATTTGCTGCCAGTTCGAGTAAGGGCTGATGGCGAACTGGAAAATCACCATCGGCAGATTGGCGATCGGGCGGAACAAATTGGTGGAAAAAAACTGGTCGTTCAGCGCCGTGAACAGCAGCGGGGCCGTCTCGCCCGTGATGCGCGCCAGGCCAAGGAGCATTCCTGTCAGAATGCCCGCGCGCGCTGCTCTCCACGTCACCTTCATAATTACGGTTGAATTCGGCGCTCCCAATGCGATCGCCGCCTCGCGCAGGTCGCCGCCGACCAGGGTCAGCATCTCATCCGTCGTGCGCAACACAATGGGAATCATCACAATCGCCAGCGCCACGCTGCCGGCGAACGCTGAAAAGTGCCCCGTCGGCGCGACCACGATCGCATAGGCAAACAAGCCAATTTCAATCGACGGCGCGCTCAGCATGATGTCGTTGATGAAACGGACAGCGTTGGCCGGCCGGCTGCGAAATCCATATTCAGCCAGCCACGTGCCCGCCATCAGTCCCACCGGAAGCCCGATCGCCAGCGAAACCCCCAGCAGCTCCAGGCTTCCGACAAAAGCATTGCGCAATCCGAAACTGTCGCTTCCCGGTGGCGGCGTGTCTTTGATGAACAGGTCCCAGTGCATGCCGGCCACGCCGAATTTCAGCGTCGTCCAGAGAAGCCACAACAGGAAGGACACCCCCACAATGGTGGCGATCCCCATCAGAATCCTGCTCGCTGCATCGGTCGCACGGCGCCTGGTAATAATCCCGATCATGTGGAGGCCCCTTCTCGCTTGCCCAGGCGGCGTATCAGCAGCACCGCAAGAAATTGCACCACCAGCGTCACCGCAATCAGAATCAGTCCCAGATAGATCAGCGAGGATCTGTACAACGGAGTGGTCGCTTCAGTGAATTCGTTGGCCAGGACAGAGGTAATCGTCGCCCCCGGCATCAGCAAACTCGACGTAATCATGTTGCTGTTGCCGATCACGAACGTCACCGCCATCGTTTCGCCCAGCGCGCGCCCGAGCCCCAGGATGATTCCGCCCACCACTGCGGTGCGCGTATACGGAAGCATGATGTTCCATGCCACTTCCCACGTGGTGCAGCCCATCGCGTAGGCCGATTCGCGGAAGGTCGACGGCACAACCAGAAAGGCATCGCGCATAATCGACGAGATGTAGGGAAGAACCATGATCGCCAGTACGATCCCGGCGGTCAGCATTCCTATTCCCATCGGCGGGCCCTGGAACAGTGCCCCAATCCCCGGGATCGCTCCAAACGTGTTGCTGATCCACGGCTCCATTTGAGAAAATACCGGCGCGAACACCAGAAGGCCCCATAAGCCGTACACGATGCTTGGAATTGCGGCCAGCAGCTCCACCGCGCCGGCGACCGGGCCACGGATCCAGGATGGCGCAATCTCCGAAATGAACACCGCGGTTCCGAAGCTGACCGGTACAGCGAGGACCATCGCAATGGCTGAGCTGATCAGCGTCCCGATGATGAACGGAAATGCGCCGAATGTCTGAGTGACCGGATCCCAGTCGCTCGATTTGAGAAAACGCAGGATGCCGAAGGTCTTGATCGCCATCCAGCTGTCGCCGGCGATCGCGACCACCATAGCGAACAGCGCCGCCGCGGCCAGAAATGCCGCCACCACAGCCAGCGCGTGGAACAATAAATCGCCCGACAGGCGCCATGACCTGCGTGCGGCTATCGGGTGCGCGGCGTTGGACCGCACCTCAGTCCGCGCCGCGGCATCCGATGCGTTCATAGGTTTACCTTACCGCAAAGTTTTTAGTCCCCGGCACGACAACTAAATGCCGTAACCGAGTTCCCGCTGCCAGTAGGCCTTGATCGCTGTCACGGTGCTCGGCGGCAGCGGGCCGAACGAGATCGACCGGGCCATATCCTGCCCCCGTTCGAATCCCCAGTCGAAGAACCTCATCACTTCCTGGTTCTGTGCTTGCGGCGCATTCTTGCGAAGGATTTGCCACGTGCATCCCGAAATCGGCCACGTGTCCGGTCCCGTGTGATCGGTCAGGATCACATAAAAGTCCTGCGCCTTCGCCCAGTCCACATGCGCTGAGGCGTCCTGAAATCCCTGCAGGCTCGGACTCACCACTTTGCCGTCGTGGTTGATCATCCGCGCGTCCGCCAGGTGACCTTCAAGAATGTAGGCGTATTCCACGTATCCAATCGAGCCGGGGATGCGCTGCACATAGGAGGCCACCCCCTCATTGCCCTTCCCGCCCACGCCCGTCGGCCAGGCCACCGAGGTGTTCGCACCCACTTTCTGCGCCCACTCCGGACTCACCTTCGACAGATAATCGCAGAATGTGAAAGTGGTTCCGGATCCGTCAGACCGGTGCACAACGGTGATAAACGTGCTGGGCAGCTTCACTCCCGGATTCAGCCTGGCGATCTCCGGGTCATTCCATTTC
>JASHRH010000151.1 GCA_030037475.1 Acidobacteriaceae bacterium | reverse complement strand
GGCAGCTACGTCGGCGAAAACAAGCTCCTCGAAGACAAGGTCCTGAAGGGCGAGCTCGATCTGCGCCTGATCCCGCAGGGTACGCTGGCGGAGCGGATCCGCGCCGGCGGCGCGGGCATTCCCGCGTTTTACACGCCGGCAGGTGTGGGAACCATCGTGGCGGAAGGCAAGGAGACTCGCGAGTTCGACGGCAGGACGTATTTGCTGGAGCGCTGGCTGCGCGCCGATTATGCGCTCGTCAGGGCGTGGAAGGGGGACACGGCCGGCAATCTCGTCTTCCGGATGACGGCCCGGAATTTCAATCCGATGATGGCGACGGCAGCGCGCGTCACCATCGCCGAGGTCGAAGAACTGGTCGAGCCGGGAGCCATCGATCCGGATACCGTCGTCACGCCCGGCGTCTACGTGCAGCGCATCGTGCATGGCGCGCGGTACGAGAAGCGCATTGAGCGGCGCACCGTGCGCTGAGGCTCACGGCTTCCGCAGCAGCAGATCCGTTGCGACAAAGAGGAAGAAGATCACCGAGATCACGCCGTTCATGGTGAAGAACGCCGCGTTCAGGCGGCTCAGATCGCGTGGCGAGACCAGCAGATGCTCCCACAGCAGCAGCAGGGCTACCGCAGCGATGCCGATGAGAGCCACCGGGCCGAGGTGGAACAGCATCACCAGCCACAGCAGCAGCGCCAGCATCGCCAGGTGCATGGTCCGGGCGAGGAGGAATGCCACCCCGGTGCCCAGCGTCGCGGGAACGCTCAGCAGCCCGGAAGAGCGGTCGTGCGCCTCATCCTGGCAGGCATAGAGCACGTCGAAACCAGCTACCCAGAAAAGCACCGCGGCGGTCAGGACCAGAATCCGGGGGTCCAGCGATCCGCGGACGGCGATCCATGCGCCGGAAGGCGCCAGGCCCAGCGCGAGGCCGAGGAACAAATGCGACCAGCGGGTGAAGCGTTTGGTGAACGAGTAAAGGAACAGGATGGCCAGCACCAGCGGCGCGAGCAGCAGCGCCAGCCGATTCAGTTCAGCGGCGCCGAAGAGGAAAAGTGCGGACATTGCGATCGTGAATCCCGCGGCAAATCTGCGGCTCAGCCGTCCGGCCGGAATGGCCCGCGTGCGCGTGCGCGGGTTGACCGCATCCAGGTCGGCATCTACCCAGCGATTGAAGGCCATGGCCGCGGAGCGGGCCGCAACCATGCAGATCACGATCCAGACGAGCCTGGCCAGCGAAGGCCAGCCGTGTGCGGCCAGCATGGCTCCGGTCAGCGCGAACGGGAGCGCGAAGATCGAGTGCTCCCACCGGATCATCTCCAGCGTGATTTTGACGCTGCGCAGAAAGGTCATGAAGCCCAGAGTACAGGGTACAGCCGAGCGGAAGGAATCGGACGGGTCTGCTCGCGAGAGCAGGCCGTGCCGAAACCTATTTAGCCGGTTTCTCGTTTTTCTGGCTGACTACCTCGATGTTGTTCTTCACGCTGAAGACGCCTGGCACGCTGTTGGCCCTGATGCCCGCCACGTTCTTCTCCGCCTGAGTGTTGACCGCGCCGTACAGCGTGACGTGCCCGTTCTCCACCTGGATGCGCACAGGCCTGGCTGGGTTCATGGCGTAATACGCCAGGAACGGCGAGCTGTAGACGGCCCGGTACACTGCCATGCGCAGTTGCGTATCCATTTGCGAAAGGGGATCCACCTTCATCTGGTTCACCACGCCTTTGACGCCCGGCGTGCTGTCGATGATGGACATTGCGTCGTTCGCGGCAATCGGGCCGGCGGCATGGCCGCCCACATACACCACGCCGTTATGCACGCCGATCATGATCGTCTGGAAAGCCACCGGAACATATCCCTCGAGCCCGTAGGTGACCTTGTTGATCAGCTCGCTCTGCAACTTCGCATCGGGGATTTCCGGTCCGCCGACCTGGATCTGGTCGTTCACCGCCGCCACTCCGTGGACTTTATGGGTCTTCTTCTCCGCCTGTAACTTGTCGCTGTAATTGTTTACCGTTCCGGTCAGGGTCACATCGCTGCCCTGCGCGGAAACCTGAACGTTTCGGAATTGCGATCCTTTGAGCTGCTTCTGCACCGCGCTTTGCAGTTGCCCATTGCCCTGGCCGAACGCGGCTGGCACAGCCACGGCAGAAGCAAGCAAAAACATTACAAAGGTTTTCATGCACCTTCTCCTGGCTGTTTCCTGGAGTATTTTGACTGCGACAGGCCTTCATCCTCGCGGCCCGCGACAGCCCGCCACGCCTGCGGAAACAGCCCTTCCAGCTAATCAGACACGGACCCGGGGCGTTTGGATGCGCGGAGAGTTACAGATTTTCCGCGATTCCGCCCGATTTCGAGCGGGCGAAATCCTGATCTCCATTGGCTTACAGCCGGGCGCCGGCGGATTCGAGGCGTTCTTCAGCGATAGCGTCGATGCAGGCGGAAAATGAGGCTGAATACCCCCGATTCATCGCGGACCGCCAGAATCGAAAAGTCCTGGGTCACGTGCCATTCCCCCTGAATCAACTGCTCAGCCGTGGAGTTCACGTTGGTCGCATAGGTGAGCGTGGCCTGCTTCGACACGGGCTCGGTCACGGTGATGCGGGCCGTCGCGTTACCCACGCCGCTCACAAAGGTCGGGTCGATGCGCACCGACCCCCCGCCGAAGAGCTTCTGGATGCGGCTGCTGATGGTGGCGTTGAGCGCGCCGCCCAGCAGCGCGTTGGCTGTGGAGTTGACGCCCGCCTGCTGCTCTTCATTCTGATAGATCTGCTGTTCTTCCTGAGTTCGCCCCATAGCGAGGAGCGAGAAGATGTCCTGTTCGGAGAGGGGCGGCTCGGAGCGGAAGGTGGGTGTCAGATTCGAGGGGGTGCCCTGCAGATCGATGGTGATGTTGTAGTCCTCTACGCGGGTGGTCGCGGTGATGTCGATGACCGGCTGGATGCGCACCGGATTGCTGAAATAGATCTCCCCATGCTGCAGCTGAAACGTGGCGCCGTTGAATGTGGCCGTACCCTCGGTAATGGTTATGCGCCCCAGCAGCGTGGGCTGCGCCAGCGTGCCGCGGATCGCCAAATTGACATTGCCGGCCAGACGGGCGAAGGAGTTCTGGAAATTTAAGGACGGCGCGGAGGCGATCCTGATGTCGAGCCGCACGCGATTAGCCGGCGAACCGGGGTTGGGCGGCAGCGCCACGCTGCCGGAAACGGAAGTCACCGCGGCGAAATCCACATTCGGGCTGACGGAAAATCCGGTGAGCGTGACCTGGCCGCTCAGCACCATGCTGGCCTGTGTCCCTTCGAAGCGCAGCCGGGCATTCGCCGTCGACGTAATGCCTTCGGGATAGCGGATGCGCACCTGATCGGCATTGGCGCTCAAATCGACGTAAAGGCCGTGATGCCAGGTGGCAAACCCGCCTACACGGATCAGCCCCCCGCCGGAATACGCGGTGACATCTCTGAAATCGAGCCGATCCTGATCGAAAACCAGTGTGCCGTTCATGCGGCTGAGGCCGTTCGTGATCGTGTTCAGGGCGAGATTCACGCTGGTCAACTTCACCTGGCCGCTGAGATCCGGTGCCTGTGTCGTTCCCTGCGCGGTTACCGTAAAGTCCACATGTCCCGATGAAACGATGTCGGTGTCCAGAGTTTCCGCCAGCGCCATGTTGATTGCACCGCCGGCGTTCATCCGGATGGGCCGAGGTGTCGAGAACAGGCCCAGCGACCCCTGCACGTGGACGTCGGTGTCCGGCCCCACGATGCGCACGGGATCCACGCGCAGCGTGCCGTCCTGAAGGGTCGCATGCAGCGTTCCCTGGCTGTGGAGGGGGACGTCCTCCAGCGTCACCGCCAGCTCGCTCACGCTGGCGTCGCCGCTGAGCTGCTTTGGATGACGCAGCGGCCCGGCCAGGGTCACCGCGGCGGCGATTTCGGAGCTGCCGCGAATTCCGGAGACGCTGAAGGTTTTCAGCAGCGGATCGATATTGAATCGCGCCACATTGAGCCGCGCATGGGTCTCGAATTCTCCGCTGAGCTGCGTCTGGCTGTTGATCGTCAGCGTGGCTGTATTGAGATTCGCCTGCAGGCGCAGCTGGAGCGTTCCGTTCTGCGTGCGCGCTTCGGCATCGACAGAGCCAGCCGCGGTGTGCGCCAACTCCAGATTACGCACATGAAGATTGCCTTCCAGTGAAGGCCATTCGAGGGGACCGCTGCCGCGGGCCGCAAACGATACCGAACCCGAAATCGGGTATTGCTCCACCTGGACACGGCGGACGTGCGCCAGCTCGAAGCCGCTACCCTCGATGTCGAACTGCACGGTGCGAGCCGTGAAGTTGTATCCGCCGCTGCCGGTCACATGGCCGCCATCGAGGACGAGCGCCAGATGCGTGGCATTTAATTGCCGGCCCTGAATCTGCACATCGGTGGTCAGCGATCGGTACGGTTCGCCGCCGATCGAGCCGCGGGTCAGGCTGACGCGTCCGCTGCCGTGCAGGTCTCCGATGACGCCCATCGCCTGAGCAGCCAGGTTCAGCGTGCCGGAAACCGGATAATTCTTTCCGGTGAGTGCGATCCACTGCGCCAGTTCGGCATTGTGCATTTGCACAGCAGCCTGGACCGTAGAGCTTTTGGCGAACAGGTCGGCGGGCTTTTGCGGATTCCCCCGCACTTGTCCGTCAATGTGGATGATCGTCCTGCCTTCGACCAGCGTTGCTGCGCTGATGGCCAGCGATCCCGCGGCATAATCGGCGTCCGCGGTGAGCCGGTCGAAGTGGATGTTGCCGAGCGCCCGAAGAGACTGGACCTGCGAGTTCGGCGCAATCTCGAAATCCGTCGCTGCGACGTGGCCGCGGAACTCAGGCTCATCCAGAGTGCCGGCAACACTGCCGTGGAATTGGGCTTCCCCGTGCAGCCGCGCCGGGACGGGGTTCGGCTCTCCCGCGGCGGAGATCCCGAAAGCAGTCAGGATGGGGTTGAACTCGGCCAGGTTCCGCGTGATCGCGCTGGCGGTGATCTTCGATGGTCGCGTGAACGGATACACCCCGAGCGCGCCCGCCATCTCGATTTCCGAGCTCGGCGTGTGGATCTGGAATTGCCGGACCACGACCGTACCCGTGCGCTGAACGTATTGGGCGCTGACCACGCCGTTCACCGGCACTTCATGAGGAGGAGGTGTTTTTGGCGGTGCCAGGGTTACGCTGACTGAGCCCGTCAACGATGACAGATTGCCACCCCAGTCCACACTGGCTATCCCTGTCGCCTCGGCAGCGAAGCCGAGCCGCCGGAAGCGCCGGGGAGCCACCGCGTCCAGGATCGAATCCAGGGAAAAGCCAGCCAGTTGCGCGCGGATGATGCCCTTCTCCGGCGCGGCTCTGGCTGATTGCGGAGGTGAGGAGGCCGAACCGAACCAGTGGGTGAGAATCAGGCTGCCTTGCAGCGAGCCACCTGAAGCCAGTTGGGCGTGCACGCCGGTCAGGGCAATCTGGTCCTGCGTGACATGCACGTGGGTGGTCGCACTGGCTCCGGCAATGTATACCGAACCTTCGCGGTACGCCCCTCCGGCGATTCCGGCCAGCCCATCCACGGTGAACTGGCCGCGCGTGCCGTGACCGGTGGCGCTGAGCTGGGCGATGCCCGCGGTCAGTCCGGGTGCGCCCGTCAGCGCATGAATTTCGCGCGCGTCCACCGCACCTTTCGCGATGAACACCCACTGCGGATCGGCAAAATTGCTCAGGCTGCCGCTCAGCCGAACCACCGTCTTTTGCGGCTGATTTCGAGGACCGCTCTCCAGCGTCAGCGAGACGAGCTTCGCGTTGCCGCGTCCCACATCCAGTTCAGCATCCAGAACGGAGTCTGCCGGCGCTTCCTGCCCACGCTGCGCTGCGAGATCCTCAGCGTGGATCGTTCCAAGGTAATGGTCGTCGGATGGCACGTAACTCACCCGCGCCGCCACGTTTTGCGCGGAAAGCTGAAAGGGGTATTTCGTCTCGTTCAGAATGGCGAATCCGTCATGGACGTCTGTGTGCGCGATTTGGAGATCGAAGATTTCATCTTTTACGGAAGTCTGGCTGGGATGCCGGGGATGCGGCGAATTCGTCGATCCATCCGGATACACGATGAGATGAAAGACCGGGTGATCGGCCTCGAGGTCGTTCAGCGCGATCTTCGGCTGGAAAAACGAGAGGATCTGCAGCCGCACGTACAGCCGGTCGATGTGCAGCCAGGGAATCTGGCCGGGAGCTTCCCGCCCATGGATGGTCAGGCCCTCGGCTGTGAACTCCAGATGTGTCAGATGCCACGTGAACTTCTTCAGTTCGATGCGGCCTCCGGTAGCCTTTTCCAGCCGGGCAGTCACGGCATGACGAACGCGGTTCGCAAAGGACGGCGTGCTCGCGTACCAGGCTAACGCGCCCGCGAACAAGGCGATGGCAACCATCGCCCAGAACACGGCCAGCAGCGCGAAGCGGCCGGGGCCGCGGCGCGGCTTTGTGAGATTGGGGTGATCTGCGGCGCTCATTCGCTCCCCTCTCCGGTTTGCGACGCGAGATCGGCGCTGTAGGTGGGATCAACGATCCGCACATTGCCCTGATCGCGGAGGCTCGCCAGCCAGTCCTGGAAAAGGCTGCTCACCTGCTGCTGCAGCAGAATTTCCTCGATGCGCGGAGAGACATCCGCCAGCGGCGGCGCCGGCTCATGTGTTTTGGCGAGCGCCGGAAGCAGCGTCTTCGCGTAGTAATTCGCAATCTGTTGCTTCGAGATACGGATCCCAGCGCGAAAACGCACGTCGATGAAGCGCAGGATGGCCATCCGCTGGCTCCAGCGCTCGCCGACCAGTTTCTGGGTCAGATCGTGCACCTGCAAAAATGAATCCCAGCCCTGTTGAGTTTCGCAGTGATAGCGGCTGCAATCGGGGATTTCCTGCCGCAATTGTTCGATGGCTTGCTGTACCTGTGGGGCAGGCGTGGTCACCGGCTGCTGCTGCAGCTTCATCTGTTCCAGGATCAGGGTGCGGTCAATGAGACGGCGGAGCGCACGATCGGGCGTATCCTCGCCGGGCAGCACGCGCAGCGGCTCCAGCGCGGAGAACTGCATCTCCTCGCGCACGTCGCTCTCAAGGATGACGTTCGTGCCGATGGCGGCGACCACGTGATCCAGCTTGACGGCGCCGGCCGGCGGAGACGGGGCCTGGGTTTGTGCGCGCGCAGATACGGCGCCCGCGGCCAGCGCCGCGCAGAGTACCGGGATGACCGCAGCTCGATTCATTCAGAAGGCCTGCCCGATACTGAAGAAGAAGTTAAAGTGTCCGGCACGCCCCACGCACGGCGGCGCCAGCGAGCTGTTCTCACAGGCGCTGGAACTCGTCGTCGAGGTAGCCCCGTAGTTCACAATCACCGGATACACGGGAGGATTGAGGTTATAGCCGACATCGAAGCGGATGGGCCCGATGGGCGTGTGATAGCGAACCCCCGTCCCCACACCCTGCGAAAAATCGTCGAAGCTGCACGTGCCCGTAGGGTTGGTGCTGGATGACCGCGTCACCGCCTCCTGGGCGGCAGCGGTCAGATACTGAGGTGCGGTGCAGGTGGAGGTGTGCGGCTGCCGTACCCGAACCATGCTGGCCCAGATCTCCGATGAGTTGTTGAAGACGTTCCCCATATCCTCGAAGAGCACGAACCCGAGCGCTCTGCCGAAATAAGGGAGTTCGGGATGCGGGAATCGGAGTTCGGTCTGGTTCACGAAGACGCCGGATCCGCCAATCGGAAATCCAGTCTCTGCGTCGCGCGGACCCGCCGAATTCAGGGGAAAGCCACGCAGCGACTCCGGTCCGCCCGCATACAGCCGTTCCGGCAGCGGAATGAATTCATAGCGATTTTCGCCGAAGGCTCGCTCCATGCCGAAGCGGGTATTGCGCGCCAGCACCAGATTTTTACGTTTGCCCAGCGCATAATACGTTGAGTTCGTCCAGTCGAAGTGGGCAAAGTTCGACTGCGATGTCATGAAATAGTTGTCCGTCGTGAAAACCTGAATGCTGTTGTACATGCCGGCCTGCGCGTCCAGGGGCGCCGGCCGCCGCGAATCGTGGATCCACGTCAGTTCGGGCCCGCCGACGCGGATTGGCTCCGTGAGGAGAGAGATCAGGTTTGGAGAAACCTGAATTGTGTTCGGATCCACCTGTACCCGTCGATAGGAGATCTGATAGATCAGCGTATCGACCGGGTTTGCCCGCTGCGTCAGCCGCAGGTCTCCCTCCGATGTGGAAGAGGCGAATGTAACGACGTTCATCGCGTTGATGTAGCCACCGCTGAGCGAAAGCGTCAGGGTTGGGTGATTCAGAAAGCTCGGCGCGTTGTAATTAGTCGTGAATTCCTGTTCCAGGCTGCCGTACTCGCCACGGAAACCCAGGCTCTGGTTCCTGCCGAACAGGTTGATGCGCGAAACATCCAGTTCCACCAGCGCGCTCACGCCAAACTTCCCGTTCGGGTTACATGCATAGGTAAATGGATTGATGCCGAGCTGGATCAGACTGGTCGCTGTTGGGCAATTGGTGGCAGGGGTTCCTGTCTGCGCCTGGAATCCTGCGCCATAGTCGATATCCCAGCGCCGCGCCTCGTCGAACTGAATCAGCACGTTTTTGCGCGGAACATCTCCGGCCGGGTCTTCGACCGCCGTGTTGACCTGATTAAACAGGGTCAGGTTGTAGAGCTGGCGCTGCGTCTCGAGCAGTTTCGACTGATCCAGCGGTTGTCCCGGTTTCACCAGGATCTGGCGCCGGACGGTTGACGGCCGCGTGTAATGCAGGCCGCTGACGAGCACGTTGCGGATGGAGATCTGCTCTCCCGGAAGCACGTGGACAGTGACATCGATGAAGTTGCTGCTGCTTTTCGACGGCTGCTGCTGCAGCGAGACCTGGGCGTGATCGTACCCGCGATTGAGGAAATAGCTGAGAATGATGTTTCGATCCGCAATCAGGCTGGCGCCGGAATACGGCTGGCCCGTAGTCAGGTTCATCTGTGGCTCGATCTCCGCCAGTTGTTCCGGCGTCACTCCCTCGATCCTGAGGCTTCCGACCTTTTGCTGCGCGCCTTCCCTGATCCTGTACAGGACGGCAAGATTGCGCTCGCCGTGCGTGACGGAAATCTGCCGGATGGCCGGCGTCACCTGAACGTGCGTGAAGCCGTTGCTCTGGTAGAGCGACGTGATGGCGTCCACGTCGGCCTCCTGCAATGCCTGGCTGTAGATTCCATGGCGCATGAAAAACGATGCCGCCTGCACGCCCAGCCGTTCTTCGATCAACCAGTTTCCAAAATAGCGATTCCCGGTAACGGAAACAGACTGGATCCGGTCGACCGGCCCGAGTTTCACCTGATACGTAATCTGCGTTACGCCGTTTTGCGTGGTCCTGGAGTGCGTGACCCTGACCTGGAAGAAGCCCTCTCGCTGGAAATAATCGCGAATGCGCCGACCGCCCTCGTTCAGCAGGTCCTCATCCAGCGTGCCTTCCGAGTAAACCGGAACCAAATTGCGGATTTTGCCCCTGCTCAGGCGCGCGCCCACTACGGCGACCTCCACAACGGGCCCGCGCTGGTCGCGGAAATCGTAATTCAGCCGATTCCGCGGCGGCTGGAACTGTTTCGAGGCAAGCGACACGCTGGCCTCCAGCCGCTGCTGCCGCTGGTAATACTTGCGCAGGTTAGTCAGTGCGCGGCTCACCGTGTCCGAAGTTACCTTCGAGCCGGCCTTCAGTTTTGCCTTTTTGCGAAACGCGGAATGGCTCAATCCGCTGTCGCCCTGCACGGTGACGTCCCCCACCCGGGCCGGCGGGCCGGTTTTGACCTCCAGATACACATTCATTTCCGCGTTGGCCTGGTCCACCGCCGTGTGCGGCGTCACCTTGCTCTGGTAATAACCGTTGGCCTGGAGGGTTTGCTCCAGCGACCCGATGGCGCGGGTCACCTTCTGCCGGGTGAAAGGCGCGCCTGGAGTCAGCCGCGTCGAGTAGCTGAGCTGCGTGGCCAACTGCGTGTTTTTCACGCCGGTCACGGAGACGCGGCCGACGAAGAGCGTGGGCTCGCCGCGAAAGATCAGCGCCACCGAATTCCCCTGGCGCTCGCCCTCGACGGAGATGGATCTGTAGAGCCCCGTCGCGTAGAGGCGACGCAGGCTGTCGCGCATCTTCGCTGGGTCGAGGGGGGTATTGGGCTGCTGCGCCAGCTCCTGCGGCAGCGGTTCCAGCGCGGTGTGGCTCACGCCTGCAAATCGAATCGCCGTGACCATCAGCCCTGCCCATCCGCGCAGGGTCGCTGCGGCCGGAACGGGAGTCACGGCTGGGGCCACGCTCTGTTGGCTGTACGAGGGCAGGGTCGTGCCGGGCGGTACAGGCGGCGTCCTCCGATGTCGCCGGGATGGAGCCGTTGGATGCGGTACCTGGGGTGTGGGATTGACAGGCTGCTGTGCGATCAGCCGAGGGCTCGCGGCAAGGAGCAGGACCAGCAGCGCCGCAGCACCGACGACACCGGCAAGGGGCAACGGGAGCGCTCTCCGCTGTGGCTGATGGTCGCGCAATGCGGAAGAACCTCCCAAACTGCCCTCATCCTGCACGGGAAAGAATGTATCCAGGGAATCTGAGATGCCGCATCGCAGGGCGTGCGAGGCCCCTGCGGCATGCCGATCTCGCCCTTTTGCCTGCAACAAATTTCTATACTACTGAGGGATGTCGGCTCCGTCTCAGGTCGTCGCGGAAAGATATTCGCGCCAGGCGCTCTTTGCGGGCATCGGCCCGGAGGGCCAGCAGCGATTGTCGCGCGCGCATGTGGCGGTGGTCGGCGCCGGCGCCACCGGGGCAGCGGCCGCCAGTCTGCTGGCGCGGGCGGGCGTGGGCACGCTCACCCTGATTGACCGCGATTTCGTCGAAGAAAGCAATTTGCAGCGGCAGGTACTTTTCGATGAAGCCGACGCGCGCGCGGCTCTGCCCAAGGCCGAAGTCGCACGGAGAAAAATCGCGGCCTTTAACAGCGAGATCGACGTGCGCGGCCATGTGACAGACCTGGTTCCCGGCAATATCCATGAGCTGCTGCGCGGCGCGGAGATCATCCTCGACGCTACGGACAACTTCGAGACCCGTTATCTGCTGAACGACTACGCAGTCGAGCAGGGGAAGCCCTGGATTTACGCGGCCGCCGTCGGCGCATACGCGGTCACGATGAATATCCTGCCTGGCAAAACCGCCTGCCTGGTCTGCATTTTTCCGCAGCCGCCCGGCGGGGTGGTGGAAACCTGCGATACCGCCGGCATCCTGAACAGCGCCGTGAACCTGGCCGCTTCCATCGAGGTTACGGAAGCCTTGAAGTGGATCGTCGGCGCGCACGAAGCGATGCGCCGCACTCTGCTCTCCTGCGATTTGTGGAGGAATGAGTGGTCCGAGATCGCCACAGGGCAGCGGCATCCGGACTGCGCCGTGTGCGCCAGGCACGACTTCGCGCACCTGCGCGGCGAAGGCCGGCCGCACATTACTCTCTGCGGGCGCAATTCGGTCCAGATTCACGAGCGCGCCCGGCCCGTCGATCTGGCCGAAATGGAGACCCGGCTGCGTCCTCACGGCGAAGTGCGCCGCAATCCAATGCTGCTGCGCTTCCAGCGTGGCGACTACACGCTGACGCTGTTTCCCGACGGGCGGGCCATCGTTCAGGGCACGTCGGACATGGCCCTCGCCCGCAGCTTCTACGCTCGCTTCATTGGCTCCTGACCGGTGCTTTCCGCTTGACGGCCGTGTTCCGGCAGGTTACAAATCCTCTGTACCTCGCGAGTCCTGTCCCTGGGGCTCTACTCGGTGCTCTCCTGCTCGCGGAGGAACCGGATGGAGGAGTTGCGAGCACACCGGAAGCGGTGTGCGCCGACCTCTGTCCCCGCGGTTCCCGCGCATCGTTCCGCACAACCTGAATCAGGGAGAGCAACATGAGCCTCAGCGAGCATCATCATCACATCCATTACATCGAGTTCACGGCGGCGGACCTGGACGCCGTGAAAGCTTTCTACGGGTCTGTCTTCGGCTGGCAGTTCCAGGACTGGGGTCCGGATTACATCAGCTTTGAGCAGGCCGGCGTGGCTGGCGGATTTCAGCGCGGCGAGCCGGTCCGGGGCGCTGGAGCCCTGGTCGTCCTGTTTTCCGCCGATCTGGAAGCTACGGAAGCAGCCGTGCGCGCGGCCGGCGCGCCCATCCTGAAACCCATCTTCTCCTTTCCCGGAGGACGACGGTTCCATTTCACCGATCCGGCGGGAAATGAGCTGGCAGCCTGGGGGGAGTAACAGCAGAAGTCGGCGCTCAGGATCGGAATTCATCTCTCCGGGTAATCTGATCCTGAGCTGCCGTGAACGCGTATCAGGGTGAAGCCGTCATCCTCCGCACCTGGCCGGTCCAGGAGGCCGACCAGATCGTGTCGCTGTTTACGCGGACGCAGGGCCGCATCCGCGGCGTCGCCAAAGCGGCGGCAAAATCCCGGCGACGCTTCGGCGGCGCGCTGGAGCCGATGACGTGGGTCTCAGCCAGCTACGTCGAAAAGCCCAAACAGGATCTCGTCCGGCTTGACTCCTGCGAGGTCCTTGCCTCGCCGCTGTCCGATCCGGTCGATTATCTCCGTGCTGCCGCGCTGGCCTTCTATGCGGAGGTTCTCGAGGAGGCCTTGCCGGACCACGATCCCAACGAACCGGCATTCCGCCTGCTGCTGGCTGTCCTGAACCACACGCGTACAAATCAAATCTGGATGCCGGTCTCGTACTTCTCGCTGTGGATCACGCGGCTGCTGGGCTGGATGCCGTCCGTCACGCACTGCGCCGTATGCGGCGAGGCGTTTGCCGGCGGGGCGGCCTGGTTCCACGCGGAGGAGGATGGCCTCGTGTGCGCGCGGCACAGGCACCCTGCCAGCCGCATGCTGTCAGCCGAGTCGCTGCTGCTCGCCCGGCGCATCTTTCAGTCGCCAATTGCCGCTCTTGCGGGAGAGCCCTGGCCTGCCAGTCTGGCCGCCGATCTGCGCCGGTTCGCCTTCCAGGCGCTGGAGCGTCATCTGGAACGGAGGCTGAGATCCGCAGCCACGCTGGCGAAACTTGGGGGATGACGGCCAACCGCCGGGCGGGCCGATTGCGTCCTGCCTGGGTCTTTTGTCATCTAGACTGAAGACCACCGAGGCAAACTCATGAAAATTGCAGCCAGTGTCACGGATCTTATCGGCAACACTCCGCTGGTTCAACTCAACCGCGTGACCGGCGGAGCACACGCGCGGGTGGTGGCGAAGCTGGAGAGCGCGAACCCAGTGAACAGCGTGAAGGATCGCATCGGCTTCGCGATGATCGAGGCTGCGGAGCGCGAGGGCCGCATCCGGCCCGGCGAAACCGTCCTCATCGAGCCCACGAGCGGCAACACCGGGATCGGGCTTGCGTTCGTCGCAGCCGTGAAAGGCTACAAGCTCATCCTCACCATGCCGGAGACGATGAGCCTGGAGCGGCGCGTGCTGCTGCTGGCATTCGGCGCTCAGATCGTGCTGACGCCGGGGGCGAACGGGATGAACGGCGCAATTGCCAAAGCGAAGCAACTGCTGGCGGAAATGCCGCACGGGTACATGCTGCAGCAGTTCGAGAACCCGGCAAACCCGAAGATTCACTACGACACGACCGGTCCGGAAATCTGGAACGACACCGATGGACAGGCG
>JASHRH010000150.1 GCA_030037475.1 Acidobacteriaceae bacterium | reverse complement strand
GTGGTTGCATTCATTCGGTATATCAATAGCGCAACGGCGGCGGCAGCGCATCCGCATTCCTACGGATGGGCGCCGGAGCGCTCGATCCCGCGGGCGCGTCGGATTCTCTCCTGGACCCCGATGCGGTCGCGCGGACGTATCTGCACGTCCTGCGGCAGGATCGAAGCGCATGGACCTGGGAGATCGAGCTGCGGCCGCGGGTGGAGAGGTTTTGAGCCGGGCTCAGCCTCTGAGCAACCGCCACAGGAGCGTGATCCACACCATGGCGCAGATGAGCGGCGAGAGCGTGACGGCCGCGCTGCCGTAATCCTTGGCGCGCTTGGACAGGTCGTGGTGCTCGAAGGAAATTCGATCGATCACCGCTTCGACGCTGGAATTCAGGAGCTCGACGATCAGGATCAGCACCACCGAGCCGATCAACATCAGGCGCTCGGCGGCCCCGAACGGCAGCAGCAACGCAAGGGGCGTCAGGAGCGCAGCCAGCGTCAGCTCCTGGCGGAACGCGCTCTCCTCGCGTATCGCGGATACGACCCCGCTCCAGGAGTTCTTGCAGGCGTACCAGGCGTGGGCGAGTCCGCGACTGCTCTTGTAGGGACTTCTGCCGCTCGCGCACTTGGCGCCGGTCTTGGTCGTCAAGCCCGACTCGCTTCAGCCAGGACGCCCGGCCGGTTGGCACGGGGCGTGCGTGGGTGCAAATTCGCCAGGAACTGTTCCGTCGCGGCGCGCCAGGAGAATTTCCGCGCGTGCGCTACCGCGTCCTCGCGCCGCAGCTCGAGCGCTTCGAGACAGGCGGTGCGCAAGTCTTCATGCATCATGCCGGCGGTGCAGAGCATGCAGCGATTCTTTCTCGTCGCCACGCGGGATTCGGAGCATATCTACCGGGTACAGGCCCGTGCAGTCGGCTACTTCCATCTCTGGACCGGAACAAATCCACTGTTCCTGTCCGCCCGGAACCGCGCGCTCACCGATTTTGAGCGGCGCCACGTCGCCGCGCTTGTTCTCGATCTGCGAGGTAGCTATGGCGGGACGAGTCTCACCTATCTTCAAAGGCTCGAGCAGGATCCCTACCTGAAGCAGCTTCCCAAGCTGGTGCTCATCGACGATGGAACCCGGAGCGGCAAGGAGCTCGTGGCCGGCACCATCAAGTACGAGCACTTGGCGAGGTTGGTCGGGACGCGCACAGCGGGAGCATTCCTCGGCGGCTCACCGGTACGGCTCTTCAACAACCGGTATCTGGTTGAGGTCGCTATCGGCCATTTCGCCCCACCCGGCATCGGCGAGATCGAGGGCGTTGGAGTCCAGCCAGACGTCGAGGTGCTGCCCTGTATCCAGTTCTGCCGGGGCGGGGATCCGCAACTGTCCGCGGCGTTGCGCATGGTGCAGCGGGATCTCGCGCCTTCAAGTTGATGTTCTGGGACCTCGGTGGTTCCCGATGGACAATCATCTCGCCCACACGCTTGCGCATGGCCGTCCTTAGCGAACTCGCTTCGGCGAACTGGCCACGGGTGTGGGGGGCGTTTGAAATTCCTATCCGCCGTACTCGACGGCGGCGCTCTTGGTCATGCCGAGTACCGCATGTTTGGTTCCGTGGTAGGACGCACACCCCGGTAGGCCGACGAGCCCGCCGAGCGAGGAGCAATTGACGATCGCACCCGATCCCTGACTGCGCATCACCCGGAGCTCGTGCTTCATGCATGCCCAGACGCCGCGCTGGTTGACCGCGACATCGCAGGCGACGCCGATGGCCCGGCCGCCTTCGGCGACGATCCGTTTTGCTTCCCCTGCAGCGAGCGCCCCATCGATATCGGCCAGCACGACGGAGGCGCCGCTCTGTGCTAAGGCGCGCGCCGTTGCCAACCCCATTCCCATGGCCGCACCGGTGACTAGCGCCACCTGCCCGGCGAAATCGTAGGTCGGGCTCACCGGGGAACCCTCCCGGCTGGCGGCGCCTCGCGGCCGACCATGGCCAGCTGCTGCGGCGCGTAGCGTTCGCCCTCCGCCTCGATGTTCGAGGCGGCATCATTGATCTCGCGCACATCGCCCGAGGTCAGCGCGACACCTGCAGCGCCGATATTTTCCTCGAGCCGATGGAGCTTCGTCGTCCCCGGGATCGGCACGATGTAGGGCCGCTGCGCGAGGAGCCACGCGAGTGCTATCTGGGCCGGAGTCGCGCCCTTCTCTGCGGCGACGCGCCTCAACAGGTTCACGAACGCCTGGTTCTTTTCCATCGCTTCCGGGGAGAACCGCGGCACCGAGCTGCGGAAATCGTTCTCCGGTAGTTTCGTGTCCTTGCTCATCGCGCCGGTCAGGAAGCCCTTGCCGAGCGGGCTGTAGGGCACAAAGCCAATCCCGAGCTCATCGCAAGCCTCGAGAATGCCGTTCGTTTCCGGGGCTCGCCACCAGAGCGAGTACTCGTTTTGAAGCGCGGCGACCGGCTGCACGGCATGAGCGCGGCGCAGCGTCTGGACCCCCGGCTCGGACATTCCGAAGTGTTTGACCTTGCCCTCGGCGATCAGCTCCTTGACCGTGCCGGCGACATCTTCGATCGGCACGTTCGGATCGACGCGGTGCTGGTAGAGCAGATCGATCGTCTCGATGCCCAGGCGCTTGAGGGACCCCTCGACGGCGCGGCGGATGCGATCGGGCCGGCTGCCGACGCCGCGGTTCTGCGCGGTGCCCGGGTCGATGTCGAAACCGAACTTGGTGGCGATGACGACCTGCTCGCGCAACGGTCGCAGCGCCTCGCCCACGACATCCTCGTTCAAGAAGGGACCATAGACTTCGGCGGTGTCGAAGAAAGTCACGCCCCGCTCCACCGCGGCGCGGATCAGTGCGACGCCCGCCTCCTTGGACAGTTGCGTGGCATAACTGAAGCTGATGCCCATGCAGCCCAGCCCGATGGCGGAGACTTCGAGGCCACTGCGGCCGAGTTCACGTTTTTGCATGATGTTCACTCCTCGATTCGATGTTGAAACGCTGCGGCTCGTCTCCTACGGGCGAGGAAGGATCGTCACGGCCGCACCATCACCTTGAGTGCCTTGCGATCGTTCATGTCCCGGTAGCCGCCGGGTACTCCGTCGAGATTCACGACGCGATCGAACACCCGCCCGGGCTGGATGCGGCCTTCCAGGATGTCGGGCAGGAGCTCGGGGATGTAGGCGCGAACTGGAGCCGGACCACCGCCCACCGTGACGTTGTGGTAGAAGGCCATCTGGGAGCCGGGCATGGCCGCATCCTGCGGCACGCCGACACGGCCGATGGCCCCACCGGCGCGGGTGATCTCGACCGCCGTCGCCATGGCCTCACCGAGGCCCGCACATTCCAGCACGGCATGGACACCCTGACCCCCGGTGAGCCGCCGTACGTGCTCGATGGCCTCCGGGACCTTTTCGATTCTGACATCGCCGGCGGCGTGCATGACGGTCGCGCGCATGGGTGTCTACCTCGGAGTCATGGATTGCATGGCTGCCAATCTACGTCCTCCGCCCCAAAAGGATTAGGGGGTGGAATCGGTATGGGGTTATGAGAAAATCTCACGAATGGCACGCGAGAACTTCAACGACCTGCAAGCCTT
>JASHRH010000149.1 GCA_030037475.1 Acidobacteriaceae bacterium | reverse complement strand
GACCTCTTCATTCAGTCCATGAAGCTCAAGAACACGCTGCGCCACATCATGGGCGAGGAGCTGATCACTCACCTCGGGCTGGAGTACTACGACTGACCTGGGTGCCCCGCCCTTATCGCCATCTTTTGGCGCTAGGGTGGGATCGCGGGGGTGCCCCACAACTTGGCCTGAGCGCGGTCGAAATAGCTTCGCGTCATCGGCAGACGAGTGAGAAGGCAGCATCGCCCATGCCGAGTCTCCACTTTGTACCAGGGGATAACTTCTGAGTGGCCCACCCCTGTCACGTTTTGCGCGACAGGTCAGCCTTCGGTTCCGATAGTAGTATTCTGGGATCTCCGAGGAAACATTCGGCTTCCCCCAACCGAGATGACGGAGGTCCCATGAAACTCCTCTTCCGCCTGCTCCTGTTCGTCACTTGCCTTTGTGCCGTGTCACCGCTCCGCGCCCAGGATGCTCTTCAGCAATTGGCGCCGAAGGTCCAGGCGGCGCTGGCCAATGCTGCGTGTCCGCCCACCGCCTCGGCTGCCTCCTGCGCCAGCTTCCACCGTCTGGTCTCCAGTGGCGATCGGCCTCTCCTCGCAAGCTTCACCCCGCTGTTCATGGACTCAACGCTGTTCAACTACATCATCTACGTTGTCTTCGACCCTTCCATGGACCGGTTTTGGGTGATCGGGGCTCAATTCGCCCAGAAGAGCTCGGATCAGAGCCTGATCCTGCACATGTGCGAGTACCTCGACTACGGCGACGGCGAATTGGCGGCCTCCGCGCTCAGTGACTCGGATATCCCCGGAGCCAGTGGGCCCACCACCTTTAGCTCTCCAAAGGACGGCGTCACGGTCACCTGGACCGGTTTGTCCAACGATATGAGGACCTCCGTGACTTCGGACGAAATTGTGCAGGGCGGCGGCGGAGCCACCGGCTCGATCGACATCGTCGTGGACAAGGCCATCGGTGAGCCGAGGAATGGCCAGTTCCATACAGCGACCCTTACCTTCAAAGCGCCGGGCGGCCAATTCGTTCATTCCGGGCAGGCGATGGTCTTCTTCTCGCTCATGGGCGAACAACATCATCTGCTCACCGGCAGCTCATCCGGCTCTCCGCAGTAGTCTCGGTCGCTGGTTGCCCCATCCTGATCCGGGTCCCCAACACGCAAGCAGTTGGCGTGGGGGTGGTGGTTGTCGCTCGCTGGACCCTGCCTGAGCGAGGGAGCGCAGGCGACGAGTCGAATGGGCGGCAGGGCGGGATCCCGCGCGCCGTGGCTGAGGCCCCGTATTCATTTGCGACGGGGTGTGGAGTCCTGAGAATCCTCTCATCCAATAGGCGTTCTTTCGGGTGGCGAAAAGCTGTAGAATCCAGCGAAGGACAGCCCATCACCGCATTGGCCGCGACATTCATCAAGCCCGATCTCTTCACCGCGCCGCGCCGCCAGTTCGCCTCAACTGCGGAGTGGGTGGAGTGGCTAAACACCTCACTTCAAGTTCCGCAATTTCCTCCCGGAAAGCCTGTCGCGATCGACCTTTTTGCTGGCTGCGGAGGCCTTGCGCTTGGATTCGAAGCCGCTGGTATCGAAACCCGCGGGTATGAGATGAAGCCAGTGGCTGTTCAAACCTACAATCGCAACTTGCGCGGCCGCTGCGAAGAAGCATTGCTTTCGGTGGGCTTGCCTGAAGGCGAGGCCGATTTGGTTATCGGAGGACCTCCCTGCCAGCCGTTCTCGCAAATTGGATATCAGCGCGGCATGCGCGACCAGCGCGACGGCTTCCCCATTTTTCTCGATACTGTCCGCCGAGTCGAGCCGCGGATTGCAATTATTGAGAACGTACGGGGGTTATTGTTCCGCAACAAGGATTACCTGAGGCAGGCGGTCACCGAACTGGAACGCTTCGGGTACACGGTTGATGTTCGGCTGATGCAGGCGCATGAATTCGGCGTTCCGCAGACACGCGAGCGCGTGTTTATCGTTGCCTCGAAGGTCGGGTGGGAGTGGCCTGAACCGATCGTCCATGAGCCGGTAACAGCAGGCATTGCGCTTGGAGAGATGGTATTCCAGGTTACTGAGGAAAGCCGATTTCTCACCGAGAATATGGACCGGTATGTCGCGAACTATGAAAGAGCAAGCAGCTGCGTCCGCCCACGTGATCTGCACCTGGACCGCCCGGCAAGAACTGTGACTTGCAGGAACCTCGGGGGGGCCACGGCCGATATGCACCGAGTTGTGCTTTCCGGGGGACAACGCCGCATGCTCCACATGAGGGAGGGCGCGAGGCTCCAGAGCTTCCCCGATTGGTTCGACTTTGCCGGAGCGCCATACGAACAGACGGAGCAAATCGGGAACGCAGTTCCGCCTCTTCTGGCCCTGGCCATCGCGAAGCAGGCGTATAAGTTTCTGGAGAGACCGCGAATGGTTCAATCCCGCAGACCAGCTAAGCCGGGTTCGCTCATGGACGACTCGCCTAAGGCGATAAAGATCGAGCAGGCACAGACGATCCTTTCCGAGGCCGGCGTAAACCTCCGCAAATTGACCGCCCGAGGTAAGGAGCGAGCTGCCCTTTGCCTGTTGGGGGTTGCTCAGATCTGCCCGGAAGATGACTGGACAGCCGCAAAGAGCTATTTGGAAGATCCCTCGGTTCCACCGCTTCGATCTCGCCAGGTTCTGTCCTTCAGGAATGAGCACTACAACGAAGGCCTGTCTTCCGGGTCCTACGATGACGTTCGTCGCAAGGATCTGGCTCTGCTCGTCAATGCTGGCCTGGTAACGCCGAGCGCGAAAGACGCGGCAGCCGATACGAACGACGGCACGCGCGGGTACGCTTTGACAATCGAAGGACTGCACCTGATCCGGTCATTCAGGACACCCGATTGGGATGCAACTCTGCGAAGTTTCCGCACGGTTCAGGGCGACATTCGAGATCGGCTATCGAAGGCCCGCGACATGCAGAAGATTCCGGTAACGTTGCCGGACGGAGTCGAGATCCATTTGTCTCCGGGGCCGCACAACGAAATACAGAAGGCGGTTATCAGGGAGTTTCTTCCGCGCTTTGCCCACGGAGCGAAGGTTTTGTACATCGGGGACACCGATAACAAATCATTGCGGGTCAATCGCGAGGGTATGGGTAGTCTGGGGCTTCCGGCCCCGGAACGCGGTGACCGTTTGCCAGACATCATTGCCTATGAGCCCGAACGCAATTGGGTGTTTCTGATTGAAGCTGTGCACAGCAGCAACCCGGTTGATGATGAGCGTCATGCACTGCTTCTGAAACTAACGACGGGCTGTACGGCTGGACGGATATTTGTAACGGCATTCCTCACCATGGAAGATTTCAGAAAGTGGGTGAAGCGTATCGCCTGGGAAACAGAAGTTTGGATTGCCGAGAATCCCGATCACCTCATTCATTTCGACGGGGAGCGCTTTCTGGGACCGTATGACCTGCCGGAGCACTCGTAAGTGCAGGGACTTGCCATTACCTTCGTTTCCTCGCCCCGCCGATTTTGCTTGCTCTCCATTTCCTGCTCCGCGCAGACTGGATCAGGAAGCTGAATCAGCATTCGAAGTGACAAAAGGACTCGAACTGGTCTCATGACCAGGATTCTCGGCCTCAACCATCAGCTTGCGACCCGCTTCGATGGCGGGTCGCATTCGAGCCATCTCCAGAGCAACACATTCATTCATGAGACCAGTTGGCCCGCGCGAGTCCTTTTCCGTTCCAGCCAGTTTTTGGATACAGCTCCCTGCAGGTCCCAGGATCCCGTGCGCTCGCACGCTCGCTCTTTGTCATCCTTGACGTATCTCTCTGCGGTCGCCAGGCCGCGTCGGTGCAGGTTGGAATCTTCGCTCGCATCGGCCGCGACTCGGCCCCGCAGATTCCCCATTCGGGGAATCTGCACCTGATGTCAAATCGGTAACGAGCGACCCGGCACCATGTTTTCAGCCGTTTGCCACAGGTCAGAGGGCAGGGGGGTACCCCCCTGTTATCCTTGCCGGGATTACCGAGGTACTGAATGGAACAGCCGGGGATTGGCAATGTCGCGCCCAATGCGGCGCTGGTGCAGATGGCGATGTCCTACGCGCGCAGCCGGATGGTGTGCGCCGCGGCGCGGCTGGGCGTGGCCGACGCGCTCGGCGACGAGGCGCGCAGCGTCGATCGGCTGGCCGCAACCTGCCAGGCGGATGCGGACGCGCTCTACCGACTGCTGCGCGCGCTGGCCAGCATCGGGTTGACCGAAGAGACGACGCCGCGCCACTTTCGCCTGACTTCGCAGGGACGGCCGCTGCGGCGGGGCGTGCCGCACTCGGCGTGGGCGGCTGTTGTCTTCTGGGCGGATTTGCTGGCCGACGAGTGGTCGCTGCTGACCGAATGCGTGCGCGCGGGCAAGCCGGCTCGGGAAGTGCGGCCTCCGGACGTGCCCTCGCGCTGGTCGCAGGAACCCGAAGGCGACGTGATCTTTCGCGCGGTCATGGGCACCGCTCCGGCGCAGGATTACGCCCCCATTGCGAAGGCCTGGGATTTTTCCCGCGCGCGCGTGGTCGCTGACCTCGGCGGCGGCGGGGGTGCGCTGATCCTGGCCGTGCTGGAGCTCTACCCGCACCTTCGCGGCATGCTCGTCGACCTCGAGGCGAGCATCGAGGCGGCGAAGCCGCGCTTCACGGGCGAGAAGAATGCCTTGCGCTGCGAGTTGATCGCGGCCGATCTGACGCAGTCGGTTCCGGCCGGCGCGGACGTGTACATGCTGAAGCATGTTCTGCACGGGTGCGACGATGCGGAGGCGATTGGGATTCTGAGAAACTGCCGCGCCGTCATGCCGGAGAACGGCGCGCTGCTGATCATCGAGTTCATCCTGCCGGCGCTCGTATCTCGGGCTGATCCGAATCTGGAACTCCGCCTGATGAGCGATCTGAATATGCTGGCGGTGACCGGCGGGCGAGAACGGAGCGAGGCGGAGTGGAAGACGCTCGTCGAGGCGGCGGGCTTTCGCGTGACCGGAGTGTTCTCAGCCGGGAGCGAACTGGGCATTGTCGAAGTGGGCTGCGTTTAAAGACCGACGGTGAGGCGGGTGCGAGGGTCGAGATAATCGCGCAGGGCGTCACCGAGGAAATTGAAGGAGAGGACGCACAGAGCGACGGCAATGCCCGGGAAGACGACGAGATGCGGGGCGTCGAAGAGGTAAGGACGCGCGTCGTTGAGCATCTGGCCCCAGCTGGAAGTGGGCGGCGGGACGCCGAGCCCGAGAAAGCTGAGCGTGGCCGCAGCGAGGACGGTGCCCGCCATGCCGATCGCCGCCTGGACGATGAGCGGCTGGAGGATGTTGGGGAAGATGTGTCGGATGAAGATGCGGAGATCGCTGGCGCCGAGGGCGCGGGCGGCTTCGACAAATTCTCGTTCGCGGACAGCCAGAACCTGGGCACGCACGAGACGGGCGTAGCCAACCCATCCGCCGATGGAAAGGGCCAGGATGAGGTTGAGCAGGCCGGGTCCCAGGAAGGCGACGAAGGCGATGGCGAGCAGGATGCCAGGAAGAGCCAGGAA
>JASHRH010000148.1 GCA_030037475.1 Acidobacteriaceae bacterium | reverse complement strand
CGGGACTAGGAATTTCCGGCGAAATTGCCGTCCCGGCAATCTCTTTGATTGGATCGTTGCTGCGAAGTCAGCGCCTTCTTCGCCCCGGGCTTCCGCCAGTGTGCGAACCCGTGGCATGTTGCCCAGCTACCTGCTCCGGATGCGGCTGCGCCTGGCCACCGGGTTCGCCGGCGCCTGTGCCGTTCATGGGGCTGGCGACGTTCAGGCCCAGCACGCGGCGCTGCAGCGAACGACTGGTGCCGGTCAGATACGCGTCTTCAACCTCCATTGGATGCACGCTCGGTGCAGGCTGCTGGGCCGAAGCCTTGTCCTCCTGCGAGCGCTGGCCCTGCGCGGCGCGATGGCGCGAGCCGGACTGTGGCTGAACTTTGGCGGAACGGGGCATGAGTACACCTCGGCAAAGGAACGCAGCAACCCCGCAGCCCTGCGAGGCCCTCATCGATCTTGGATGCGCAAAGCGGCCCGTCGCGGGAAGCAGGCGCCAAAACCCTCGAACTGCGGCCCTGACGCCCGAACCAGGAGAATTTCCATGGCCCCTTCGCGGGACTGTTGCGCGATATGAGATTTTGGGTAGACTTGATTCTCTCAAGTCGCCCGCAGCCGCAGCAGTTCGGCTTTTGCGGGCGATGTTTCTTTTTTGGTGGCGATCAGGCCCTGGCTGAAGGAGTATGTATGGCTCGCGTGGTGCGTTGTTCGTTGATTCAGGCCCGGAACGAGGAAGCGCCGGAGAAGCCTCTTTCTGCCATCAAGCAGGCAATGGTCGAGAAGCACGTAGGCCTCATCCGCCAGGCCGCTAAAGCCGGCGCGCAAATCATCTGCCTGCAGGAGATTTTCTACGGGCCCTACTTCTGCGCGGAGCAGAGCACGCGCTGGTACGACTCCACCGAGCCGGTGCCCGACGGTCCCACGGTGAAGTTGATGCAGACGCTCGCAAAAGAGCTGGGCGTGGCCCTGGTGGTGCCCGTCTACGAGGTCGAAAATGAGGGTGTCTACTACAACACCGCGGCGGTGATCGACAGCGAAGGCCGCTATCTGGGCAAGTACCGGAAAACGCACATTCCGCACGTCGCGCCAGGCTTCTGGGAAAAGTTTTACTTCCGGCCAGGGAACCTCGGCTACCCCGTCTTCGATCTCGGCTTTTGCAAAATCGGTGTTTACATCTGTTACGACCGGCATTTTCCCGAGGGCGCCCGAGCGCTGGGACTGAACGGCGCCGAGATCGTCTTCAATCCGTCGGCTACCGTGGCCGGCCTCAGCGAATACCTGTGGAAACTGGAACAGCCCGCGCACGCCGCGGCCAATGGATACTTTATCGGTGCCATCAATCGCGTGGGCACCGAAGCGCCGTGGAACATCGGCGAATTCTACGGCCAGAGTTATTTCTGCGATCCTCGCGGCCAGATTTTCGCGCAGGCCTCGCGGGATAAGGACGAAGTGCTCACTGCCGACCTCGACCTGGACAGGATTGCCGAGGTCCGCAGGACGTGGCAGTTCTTCCGTGACCGCCGGCCGGAAATGTACGGAGACCTGGTGAAGCCGTGAAGAGCAGCGAAGAAGCGGCCCGAGGGAAGCGAGTGAACCAGTGAGTGAGCGGAGTGTTATGGCGAGCTTGCCTGAGATTCCGGAAAATGCAGAGATCGCGGAGCGGTTTGCCGACCTGCATCCGCCGTTGACCGCCCAGGCCGCCGTGATCGAGGCCAACCGCTGCCTGAACTGCTTCGACGCCCCCTGCACCGCGGCCTGTCCCACGCACATCGACGTGCCGCGCTTCATTGGCAAGATCGCCCGCGGCAATCTGCGCGGCTCGGCGCTCACCATCCTCGACGCGAACGTGCTGGGAGCAAGCTGCTCGCGCGCCTGCCCCGTGGACGTGCTCTGCGAAGGCGCATGCGTGATGCACGGCTATCATCGCGAGTCGATCGAAATTGCCCTGCTTCAGCGCTTTGCCATGGACGCTTTCCACGCCTCCGGTGGCAAGCTGCCTCGTAAATCCCAAACAACGCGGCGAGAAAAAGTCGCCTGCATCGGCGCCGGTCCTGCTTCGCTGGCGTGCGCGGCGGAGCTGCGGCAGCGCGGCTTCGCGGTGACAATCTTCGAGCGGCGCGCGCTGCCCGGCGGCCTGAACACCTACGGCGTGGCCGAATACAAGCTCCCGGCGCGCGCCAGCATGAAGGAGATCGAGCTGATCCGCGAGCTGGGCGTGGAGTTCAGCACCGGCGTGGAGATTCGCACGCAGCGCGATCTCGAGGATCTGGAGCGCGAGTTCGACGTGCTCTTTCTCGGGGTTGGCCTCGGGCCCGCACGCCGCCTCGGTATTCCCGGCGACGACCATCCGGACGTGATCGACGCGCTCGCGTTCATTGCCGACTACAAAACCGCGACACCGCGTCCTGTCGCCGAAAGCGTAGCCGTGATCGGCGCGGGCAACACCGCCATTGACGCGGCCAACGCGGCGCGGCGGCTGGGCGCGGCGAACGTCGCCATCCTGTACCGGCGCAGCCGGCAGGATATGTCCGCCTTCGCCTTTGAGTACGAGCACGCCAAACAGGAAGGAGTGCAATTTCTGTGGCGCGTTCTGCCGGTGTGCATCCACACCTCCGGTGGCCGCATTACCGCACTCGAATGTGCCCAGGCCAAGGTCGACGCGAGCGGCGTGCTCACTGTCGTGCCGGGCACAAATTTCCATTTCGACTGCCAGCAGATCCTCTACGCCATCGGCCAATCGCCCTTGCTGGAGCTGCTGCAGGTCTGCCGCGGCGTGCAGTTGGAGCATGGACGCGTTGCGGTGGACCGCGCGACGGGCCAGACGGCGAATCCGAAATACTATGCGGGCGGCGACTGTGTAAACGGCGGACGTGAAGTGGTCGACGCCGTGGCCGATGGCAAGCGCGCAGGCGCGGCCATCGCCGAGCGCTTCGAGCGCGGAGCAGAAGCACGGCGCACAGCGGAGGCGGCCCATGCCTGAGAACGGCGCGCGCAGCGACGAACAGAAAACTACCGCCGAGCCGACACTGGCCGTCAACTTCGCTGGCATTCGCTCGCCGAATCCGTTCTGGCTCGCCTCGGCGCCGCCCACCAACTGCGGCGAGCAGATCATGCGCGCCTTCGATGCCGGCTGGGGCGGCGCGGTCTGGAAGACCATCGGCGAGCCCATCGTCAACGTCAGCTCGCGCTACTCCTCCATCGACTGGAACGGCCAGCGCATGATGGGCCTGAACAACATCGAGCTGATCAGCGACCGCCCGCTTGAAGACAACCTGCGCGAGATCGCTGAAGTGAAGAAGCGCTATCCGCGCAACGCCGTCGTCGTCTCGCTCATGGTCGAATCGAAGCGCGAGGCATGGCACAAAATCGTCGCGCAGGCCGAGGACGCGGGCGCCGACGGCCTGGAGCTGAACTTCGGCTGTCCGCACGGCATGAGCGAGCGCGGCATGGGCGCGGCTGTCGGCCAGGTACCCGAATACACCGAGATGATCACCGCCTGGGTGAAAGAGAAGGCGCGCACCCCGGTGATCGTCAAGCTCACCCCGAACATCTCCGACATTCGTGCCATCGCGCGCGCGGCCCGGCGCGGCGGCGCCAACGCAGTCTCGGCGATCAACACCATCAACTCCATCACCGGCATCGACCTCGACACCTTGACGCCGCGGCCCGACGTCGACGGCAAAAGCTCCCACGGCGGCTACTGCGGGCCGGCGGTCAAGCCCATCGCGCTCAACATGGTGCAGCAGATCGCCGCGGACGCGGAAACCGCGGGCCTGCCCATCTCCGGCATCGGCGGCGTGGCGACGTGGAAAGACGCAGCGGAGTTTCTGCTGCTCGGTTGCGGCACCGTGCAGGTGTGCACCGCCGCGATGCACTACGGCTACCGCATCGTCGAGGACATGATTGACGGCCTGCGGAACTGGATGGCGGAAAAGGGCTTCGCGTTCATCGAGGACTTCCGCGGCCGCAGCGTCGCGCGCATAACGGAGTGGAAGCACCTGAACCTGAACTATAAGATTGTCGCGCGCATCGACGAGACAAAGTGCATTGGTTGCGATTTGTGCCTCATCGCCTGCTGGGACGGCGCGCATCAGTGCATCCATCGCGACCGTGCGACCGGCGCCGTGAATGG
>JASHRH010000147.1 GCA_030037475.1 Acidobacteriaceae bacterium | reverse complement strand
CTTCCACCGTCACAATCTGATCGCCGCGCACGCCTTCTTTCGTCGCCGATGGAACGCCGCGCTCTCTCATGCGCAGCTTTTGCCCGCTCTGCGTTCCCGGCGGAATCCGCAACTGCGCTCGCCCGTCGATGGTGGGCACCTCAATGCGTCCGCCCAGCGCGGCTTCCGAAACCGTGACCGGGATCGTCAGCAGAATGTCGTCGCCCTGGCGCGTAAACACCGGATGCGTACCGGTGCGGATGATAAGGTACAGGTCGCCCGCCGCGCCACCGTTCGTGCCCGCATTGCCCTTGCCGGCCAGGCGAATGCGCTGCCCATCGCGCGTGCCGGGCTTGATGCGGAATTCCAGCGGCTCCGTGCGGTAGACCGTTCCCTCGCCGTGGCAGGTCGGGCAGGCGTGTTGCACCTTGCCCGTGCCGCCGCAGCGCGGGCACTGGATGTTGAACTTCATCTGGCCGCCCATCTGCGTCACCTGCCCGGTGCCATGGCATTCCGGGCATTGCTGCGTGCCGCCCGTCGAAGCCTTGCCATGGCAGGTGGGGCAAATTTCCTGGCGCTGGATCTGCAGCCGCGCCGTGCCGCCGCGGATCGCCGTCCAGAAGTCCACATTCACCTGGTATTCGAGATCCGTCCCCGGATGCGGCCCCTGCTGTTGCTGCCGCTCGCGGTTGAACATGCCGGAGAAGATATCGCGGAAGCTGCCCCATCCCGATCCGCCCGCGCCCGGCGCTTCCTCGCTGAAGTCGAAGCCGCCGAAGTCGATCGGTACGCCCTGGCCCGCGCTGCGACTCGCTCCTGCGCGCGCCGCCGCTTCAGCCGCCGCCGGGTCGATCTGGTCGGAGTAGAACCCGAACTGGTCGTAGATCTTCCGCTTCTTGTCGTCGGAAAGAATGTCGTTGGCCTCGGAGATTTCCTTGAACTTCTCCTCAGCCTTCTTATCGCCCGGATTGACGTCGGGATGATACTTGCGCGCCAGCTTGCGGAAGGCCTTGCGAATCTCCTCCGCCGTGGCTGCCTTCTTCACCCCGAGCATGGCGTAATAGTCTTTGTGCTGGGTCGGTGGCATAATCCATTTCTTGCACGATGCCTGCTGTTTTCGCTACTTTCTCCCTGCGCGGGCGGAAGCACTGACTTGGCCATCCCGCTCCTCATCGCCGAAAGCTCCGTCATCCGGGACGAGGATAGGTAAGTACCAGACAACTCTCCTCACTGTTTTCAAACGTGCGAATGCGAGCAACAGCATTGCGGAGGACCAAATCCGCGCGTGCTGTCGTGCAGTTACCAATCCTCAGCCAGATTACCTTGGGCGGTTTGCCCATCAGCAGGCTTTGCTGTGCGAAATCCGAATCCTTCGAGACGATCATGAAGCCGTTCTCAAGCGCATATCGCCAGACCTGAATATCTGACGCGCCGCGAAGGCCGCAGTTCCGAAGATGGAGCGAATCTGGATAAAGATCGCAAAGCGCCGTTGCCAGGCGGGGCGATAGATTCTCATCGAGCAGCAGTTTCACAAGGGCACAATCGCGAGCCGACGCTCGGCGTCCGCAGCGTACGCCAGGCAGGCGCGAATGTCCGTTTCCGTTAGGTCCGGAAAATCCGCCAGAATCTCATCCTTCGTCATTCCAGCCGCCAGATAATCCAGAACGTCATAAACGGTGATGCGCAAGTTGCGAATACACGCTTTTCCGCTCCGTTTCCCGGGATCGATCATAATGATCTGCGAGTAATCCATTGGATTCACCCCGTAATGCAAGCCATTCTACGCGTTCTTCACCCGTAAACCTCTTACGTCAGTTCCACACTCTCCAGGCCTCCACCGGTTCCACCCGCCAGAAAAGGTCCGGCTCGATCTCCCGCATCTTCGACACGAACTCGCTGGCCTTCTCCTCGCTGTCGAAGGTGACCTGGTTTGTCACTTGTCCCGCACGCAATTGTTCGCACTTCCACACGGTATGTCCCATCGCAGTGTCCCCCAATTGCGTCTCTGCCATAAATCTTGGGCGTCCCTCGCGGAACGCCCCGTGAGCCCTCAGGGGCTAAAGCCCCGTTCTGGTCTGCGCCCATAGCGGCACGGCTAAAGTCATGCCCTGATACAAAGCGCCGAAGGTTGCCGCTGTTACTGACTACCGACTACCGTCTCCTGACTACCGACTACTTGCCTTTCTCGTCCACGTCCACGTACTCGGCGTCGATCACGCCTTCGTCTTTTTTCTGCTCGCCAGATCCGGTTCCGCTGCCTTCGGCCGCTGCAGCACCGTCGGTCGGCGGAACACCCGCTCCGGCACTCGCCGCGTTGGCCTTGTACATAGCCTCGGCCAGCTTGTGCGAAGCCTGCGTCAGCTTCTCCCGTGCCGTGTTCATCTCGGCCGGGCTCGGGCTTCCTTCCAGCGTCTTCTTCGCCTCGGCCAGCGCCGACTCGACCTCGGCCTTCTCCGGTCCGCTGACCTTGTCGCCGCTTTCCTTCAGCATCTTCTCCATGTTGTAGACGAGGCCGTCGAGCTGGTTGCGCGCTTCGATCTCCTCGCGCTTCTGCTTGTCCTCGGTGGAGTGCGCCTCGGCTTCCTTCGCCATCCGCTCCACTTCTTCCTTGCTCAAACCCGAAGACGACGTGATGGTGATCTTCTGGTCCTTGCCCGTGGCGTTGTCCTTCGCGGTCACGTTCAGGATGCCGTTGGCGTCGATGTCAAAGGTCACCTCGATCTGCGGGATGCCACGCGGCGCCGGCGGAATGCCGCTGAGCTTGAACTTGCCCAGCGTCCGGTTTTGCGCCGCCATCGGCCGCTCGCCCTGCAGCACGTGTACTTCGACTTCTGTCTGACTATCGGCCGCCGTCGAGAATGTCTCCGTCTTCTTTGTCGGGATCGTCGTATTCCGCGGGATCATCGGCGTCGCCACGCCGCCCAGCGTCTCGATGGACAACGTCAGCGGCGTCACGTCCAGCAGCAGCAGGTCCTTCACCTCGCCCGCCAGCACGCCCGCCTGCACCGCCGCGCCCACCGCGACCACTTCGTCGGGGTTCACGCCCTTGTGGCCTTCCTTGCCGAACAGCTCCTTCACCAGCTGCTGGATCCGCGGCATGCGCGTCTGTCCGCCCACCAGCACCACTTCATTGATCTTGCTCGCGTCCACACCGGCATCGGCCATCGCCTTTTTGCACGGCTCAACCGAGCGCTGAATGATGTCCTCCACCAGCGATTCGAGCTTCGCCCGCGTCAGCTTTTTCACCAGGTGCTT
>JASHRH010000146.1 GCA_030037475.1 Acidobacteriaceae bacterium | reverse complement strand
GTGAAGCTGCCGCCCCAGCTCCAGCCCCACCAGCCGAGGCGATGCGGGTCGAGCTGCGGATACTTGCGGAGAACTTCGTCGATGGCGGCCATCTGATCGGCGAACTGCGGCGGACCGAAGTTGTGCCAGCAGACCTGCTCAAAGGCGCGGCCGCGGCCACCCATACCGCGATTGTCCACGTGGAGAACAGCGAAGCCGTGCTCGGCCAGAAGCTGGTCGAAAAGGAAATTCTTCTCTCCCCAGCCGTCGTGTGCCTCGCCAACGTCCGGACCGCCGTAGGGATTCATAATGAGGGGCACGCTGCGCGGTTCGGTCTTGCCGGGCGGCAGCAGAAGGGTGCCGTACAGGGTGGTCACGCGGTCGGACGCGGTGAGTGTGAGCAGAGTGGGCGCGATGAGCTTGTGCCCGCGCAGAGGCGTGGACTTCCAGAAAGGCGTGCAGTCTCCATCGGCATCGCATGTGGCGACGGTGGGCGGATCCATCATGGCGGAATAGTTGTCGACATAGTGGCCGCCCTGGGGCGCGAATTCGGGACGATGCACGCCGGGAACCTGGGAGATCTGATGGCGGTTGCTGCTGTCGAGCTGGACGGCCCAAATCTGTTCCTGGCGGGGATGGTCCTGATTGGAGAGATACCAGACCGTCTGCGAGTCGGCGTCGACGCCGGCGATGGACTGAACCTCGTAGCTGCCGCTCTCCAGCTGATCAGCGAGATGGGCCTCGCCGGCGAGCGGATTTCGGGGATCGAAGGCGTAGCGATAAATATGCGTGTGGCCGTCGCGCCAACTGAGGATGAGGAACTGGCTGTCGCCGACGAAGCGGACGTCGTAGGTGGTGTTGAAGTATTTCGGCTCGGTCTGGGCGAGCACGAGCGCGATCTGGCCAGTGCGGGAATCGGCAAACCACAGATCGAGGTGCTGTTGATTGCGGGAGAGGGTTTCCACCCAGGCCACACGGGAGTTGACCCAGCCGAAGCGGGGGATGTAATCGTCGCCTTCCTGAAGAGGAATGCGCAGCCAGCGCGTGCCGCCGCCGTTCGCGTCGACCAGGCCTACGCGCACCGCGGGATTAGGATCGCCGGGCTGCGGATAGCGCTGTTCGTAGACGGTGGGATGCACGGGAATCCAGTCGACGAGCGGGTACTGCGGCACCTGCGTCTCATTCATCTGCAGAAAAGCGATCTGCTTCGAATCCGGCGACCAGAAATAGTTGCTGCGCACGTCCAGCTCCTCGAGGTAGACCCAGTCCACTCCGCCGTCGAGCACATTGGGGTCGCGGGAGTTCGTCAGGGCCCGCGCCGGTTGCGAGCCGTCCGCCGGCAGCACGTAGAGGTTATGGTCGCGCAGGTAGGAGACATACTGACCGCTGGGCGAAAATTGCGGGTCGTCACCGGAGGCCATGCCGGTGTTGCCGATGCGCACGCCTGTGCCGTTGCTCAGGTCGAAGAGCCAGAGCTCGCCATTGGTATCGAAGAGGATGTGCTTCGAGTCGGGCGACCAGGTGTAGTCGGGCTCGTGGTAGCGGGTGCGGTGATCGTGATCGCGCTCGGGAATGGGTGCGCTGAGCAGGCTGGCGATTTTGTCGGCAGGGAGCAGAATCTGCGGCTTTGTGGCGGGCGGCTCAATCTCCATCAGATTGCCGTGGCCGATCCAGGTCACATGCTTGCCGTCGGGCGACCAGACCATGCCCTCGGGCGGGTTTCCGGTCGGGTTCCCCTGCGTTCCCCAGATCTCCGGCACCGTCCACGGATGGCGCGGCTGCGCGAGGAGAGGCAGGGAGCAGAGAGCAGTGGCGAGAGCGAGAAAACGGAAACAAAAGCGAGGATGGAGGAATCTCTTACGATCCAAAGCGGACTCCAGTGAGGTCTGCGCGGCCAGCCTGGGGAAGGCCGCTGCGCATGAAAGAGCATTCTACGGCGTTTTTGGCCATGATGGGACGCTTTCGGGGAACCACGGGCAACGGCCCGAGGATCAGTGCGCGCCGGCGACGGCGCCGGTGTGCTTTTTGAGCAGGAAGACAAGGGGGATCATGAGCAGCGCGACGAGCCCCAGGACCGCAATGACGTCGAGATAGGCGAGCTGGCTGCTTTGCAGAACGAGCTGCTGGTAGATCATGCCGCGGGCCAGGGAGCGGGCCTGCGCGGCCGAGGCGGTGAGGCCGCCGGCGTGCTGGAGGTATCCGGCCATGCTCTGGATGCGCTGGTACAGCATGGAGCTGGCGGAGTTCAGGTCCATCACCAGGCGGTCCTGGTGCTCCTGGCTGCGGCGCGCCAGCAGCGTGACGAAGAATGAAGTGCCACTGCTGCCGCCGATGTTGCGCGCCAGGTTCATCAGGCCGGAGACGTCGTTGTTCTTCTCCCTGGGAACGCCGGTGTAGGAGACCGTGTTGATGGGCACAAACAGAAACGCGAGACCGGAAGCCTGGAAGACGCGCATCCACGCAACGTAAGAGTAGCTGGCCTGGATATCGATGGTGTGCATGGTGAACAGCGCGGCCGAGAGCGCGGTGAGGCCGATCGCGATCAGCCAGCGCGCGTCCACGCGGCTGACCAGATAACCAACCAGCGGCATGAGCGCCATGACGGCGAGACCGCCCGGGGAAATCACCAGGCCCGCCTGCTCGGCGGTGTAGCCCATCAGCTCCTGCACAAAGAGCGGGAGCAGCACCGTGGTGCCGAAGAGGGCGAAACCCAGAACGAACATCATCAGAAACGAAACCGCGAAATTGCGGTTGCGGAACATGGTGAGGTCGAGGATGGGCCGGTGTCCGCGGCGGATCTGCGCGATCTCCCAGAAGATGAGCGCGACGAGGGCGGCAGCGCAAAGGAAGAAAAATGTCGCGATGACATGCGAGCCGAACCAATCCTTTTCCTGGCCCTTGTCGAGAACGAACTGCAGCGAGCCGAAGGCCAGCGCCAGCAGGCCGAAGCCCATGTAGTCGAGATTGAGGCCGCGCCTGCGCTGAGCGGCGACTTCGCGGCGGATGTGCGGCGGGTCCTCGACGATGCGCGAGGTGAGCACGAGCGACAGGATCGCCACCGGGACGTTGATGAAGAAGATCCAGCGCCAGGTAAAGTTGTCGGTGATCCAGCCGCCCAGCGTTGGTCCGATGACCGGCGCCAGCACGACGGCCATGCCGTAGACGGCGAAGGCCTGGCCGCGCCTGCGCGGAGGGAACGTATCGACGAGGATGGCCTGCTCGCTGGGCTGGAGGCCGCCGCCGCCCGCGCCCTGCAGGACGCGGAAGAAAATGAGCAGCGGCAGGGAGGGAGCGAGTCCGCAGAGCGCGGAGCTGATACCGAAGAGCGCCACGCAGATCATGTAGAAGCGCTTGCGCCCGATGAACGAGACCAGGTACGCACTGGCAGGCAGGATGACCGCGTTGGAAACCAGGTAGGAGGTGAGCACCCAGGTGGCCTCGCTGTAGGACGCCCCGAGACCCCCGGCGATGTGCGGGATCGCCACATTCGCAATGGAGGTGTCGAGAACCTCCATGAACGTGGCCAGCGTGACAGTGAGCGCGACCGCCCAGGGATTATGTTTCGGTTTCCAGTTGGCGTCCGAATCCGGGGGCATGGATGGAGATTTGAGGATATCGCGAGAGCGCGGGATGCAGGAAATTGCGTCTGGACCGGGCCGCCGCCGTTTCGCTCCTGGCAATGACAATCCCGCGAACCGCGTGGAACCCGCTCGGCGCACAGCCGCGCCGGACGCGAGCCCTGCCTGCTCGGCACGCGGCCTGGTGGTATTCTGCAGGTTCCATGCGTGCTGAACTTGAGGCGCTGACGCGCCTGCAAACCATCGATCGGGAAACCGCGCAGCTGCGCGCGGAGATTGCCGAGCTGCCCCGGCGCATGGCTGCGCTGGAGTCGCGGCTGGCCAAAGAAAAAGCCGCCGTCGAGCAGGCCGCGAAGGCGCTGAAGGACGAAGAGGCGCTGCGGCGGCGGCTCGAAAGCGACCTGAAGGACCAGCAGCAGAAGATCGTCAAGTTTCGCGATCAGTCGTCGAGTGTCAAGACCAACGAGCAGTTCCGCGCGCTGCAGCACGAGATCGGCTTCGCCGAGGAAGAGATCCGCAAAATCGAGGACCGCGAGCTGGAAAGCATGGAGCGCAGCGAGCGGCTGGCCCAGGAACACAGGGCCGCGCTGGCCGCGCTGGCCGACAGCACGCGCGCGGTCGAGATCGAAAAGGAAGACGCGCGAACCGCCAGCGCCGAGCAGCAGCAGCGGCTGGACGAGCTGGCGCAGCAGCGCAACGTGCTGCGCGCCGGCGCGCCTGAGGATCTGCTGCGCATCTACGACCGCGTTTCCTCGGTGCGCGGCACGGGCGTGGCCAGCGCGCAGGGGCAGCACTGCCTCGGCTGCAACATGTATCTGCGGCCGCAGATGTGGAACCAGATCCGCGAAGGCGAGATCCTCACCTGCGAGTCGTGCGGGCGGCTGCTCTGTTACGATCCCGCGCTGGAGCCCCAGCCCGAGCCGGAACCCGAGAAGCCGAAGCGCGGCCGGAAGCCGCTGGAAGCCGGAGTCGAGTGATCAGCTATTGCTTGTCAGTTTCGCGCGCTGATGGTTGTGCTGAAGCAGGAAAACCGCTTTGTATCGGGGACCACTTCACGGCTCGCGGAAAAATCTCAGTTTGCACGCCGCACGAGAGAAGAAATATCTCTCATCGGCTAAAGCCGATCTGATTTGCGAGTTTTACGGCACGGCCGAAGCCGTGCTCTTTCAAAGCCTCGAGTTTTTCCGCAAGCT
>JASHRH010000145.1 GCA_030037475.1 Acidobacteriaceae bacterium | reverse complement strand
CCCAGAAAATGGGCGATGACAACGTTGTAGGCGAAGCTGAAGAGCGTTGCGAAAGTCGAGCCGGAAAGCAGAACGGCGCTGCCCGCCACCATGCGGGCTTTAAGACTGCTGGGGTCTTTCTGCGAATCGTTCGACACGTCTTCGGTCTCCGTGGCCCGGGAAAGATGCTGAATGCGCACGCCCGGCCGAAAGAACAGCACGGGCAAACGCAATGGGCCCAAAGGAAGCCCGAGGCGTCGAGGTTTTCAGCCGCGGCGCGTCACGACGAACATGGACGTTCAATATTCATCGCGCGGACTATTTTCGTGCGATGAAGGGGTGCGCAGTCTCATGCGGCGCGCCCCCTGAGAGCCAGCGTGGGTTCTCTTTCCACGATCTGATCCGGCGTTCTCGCCGCAATTCCCTCGTTCGCGTAGTAGACCTTGTTGATGATGGACAACGGCCGGCTGCGCACTTCGTCGTACACACGCCCGAGATACTCGCCCATGACGCCCAGGCACAGCAGCAGCATGGCTCCGACGGCAAATACCGCCGCGGCGATCCCGAGACCGCCCGCGGAAATGGGGCTGCCGGCAAGGAACGAGAGGACAACGAGGGCGACCGCCGCGCTCATCGACAGGCATGAAAGCGCGAAGCAAAGGCGCAGCGGCTTGTAACTGAAGCTGGTGATGGCGTCCATCGCATACTTGATACGGCTGACGAACGACAGCTTGCCGTCACCGGCCAGGCGATCCTGGCGGTCGTAGTAAACGATGGCGTTTTTGTAGCCGACCCAGGCCCGAAGCCCGGGAAGGTAGCGATTGCCTTCACGGAGACCGTTGATGGAATCAAGGGCCTGCCGGTCCAGCAGGCCGAAAATGCCGGCATCCAGAGGAATGGGATAGTCCGAGATGGCGGAGAGCACCCGGTAGAAGATCGGAAACAGCAGAGCGAGGATCCTGCGGTTCTCCTGGCGGCTCCTTCTGACAGCTACGACCACCTGCGCGCCGCCGCGCCACGCTGAGACCAGCTCCGGCAGGACGGCCGGAGGATCCTGAAAATCCCCGTCCATGACGATCACGGCATCGCCGCGCGCCGTTCGCAGTCCTGCCGAAATAGCCCCCATGTGTCCCCAGTTGCGGGACAGGTCGACGACGACAATGTGGGAATCCTGCTTCTGCAGCTCCTTCATCAGGTCGAGAGAGGTGTCCCGGGAGCCATCATTGACATAGACGACTTCCCAATCCTCGCCAATGTCCCTCATGGCTGTCGCCACGGCCGCGTGAAATGTGGAGATGAGTTCTTCCTCGTTGTAGATCGGGACTACGACCGAGATCATTTGCTGCTCCGGAGCTTCGAAGAGAAGTGCCTTCCTGCAAACGTGCGTTCATCGCATTGCAACATGTTGGATGCGCGGAACTGCTCAGGCGTGGGCGTTTTTTGCGACGGGAGAATCCGTTCGCGACGCTATTCCGGCGTGATGGTTGTGACCACATAGCGGGTTCCGTCGAATTGGGCGGTGACCTGAACGTGCGAACCCTCGCGGAGCTGGCTGCTGACGGGGAACTGCGAAGGATCGAAAGCCACACGATATCTATGGTCATCGCGTGGATCCAGGATGGTCATCTGGCCGTTCGGCACATCGAGAAATGTCAACACGCCGCCAAAGACGAAATCAGCTCCGTAGGTGGCCAGGACATCGATGTGAGTTGCGACGCCATGGCCGGAGCCGCTGGCGGAAAAGTTCACGTCGACCAGCGAGCCTGGCGCCAGGTCGGCGATGCCGCCTCCGCCCGCCAGGAACGTACTCTGGCCAACGCGCACGACCGGTGTGCCCGCCGGCACTTCCAGCACGATCGGCTGCGGCGAAAGCGCCGCATTGATCCGCAATATTCCGCTTTGTGGATCGAAGTTGATGACCTGGCCCATGCATTCGCCATGCGGAAACTTCGTGAGCATGTGAATGCGCATCGCATAGACATTCGTGCCGTCGAGCGTCGTCTCCACGGAGGCATGATCGATGGGGCGCAGATTGAGCACGGGAATCCTGGCTCCGTTGCGATACACCTCTGTTCGCTCGTCGAAGAGGATCTTCATCGAACTGCCGCCGAAGATTTTCAGCGTGAACTGATCGAGAACCGGATTGATGTCGCGGATTGCGCCGCCGATGACCGTGGTCCGGCCTTTGGGCAGCGGAGGCAGCTTGCCCAACACGGCAACCGGCGGATCCGGTGGTGAATTCCGGATCGAATTAGGCAGGGGAGCAGACGATTGTGCCGCCGCCAGGCTACTGAGCGCGACGACCGCCAGGAAACGAACCATAAAGCGTACCTTGCGTAACGGCATGGACAGCATCTCATAGGATGATGACCCCCCTGCGGCGGTGGCCTTACCATTTCGATCCTTTCCGCACCGCGCGGCAACACATCCGGGGCGATCGCATCCAACGTGTATGCCCGAACGGTGCTCCAGGTGACGGCCGTGGCGGCAAGGTGCGTCGAACCCCCATGTTCTTCACTCGGCCACGGTTGCAATTTCTTGCGGCGCTGGGGCTCCTGATGGGCACCGCCGGCATACGCGCGCTGGCGCACGATCTCCGGATTGTCATTCCCCGCCGCAGCCGCCTCACCCCGGTGCAGCGTCTCAATCGCGATGGCGTGAAGGCCATCCGGCACCATCATTATCAAAAGGCCGAAGCGCTCTTCTATCAGGCGTACCTTTACGATCCTTCCGACCCGTTCACGCTGAACAATCTCGGATACGTTTCCGAGCTGCGCGGCGAACTTGCCAATGCCGAGACGTTTTATAAGCTGGCGGGGGAGCAGAGCTGCGATGCTGTCATCGCCGTGAGCAGCCAGGAGCAGCTCAGGGGCAAGCCGATGATGGCTGCGCTCAACGACCTCCATGATCTGCCGATGCGGATCGATCGATCGAATCTGGAAGCGGTCGAGCTGCTGTCGCAGAACCATCCTTTCGAGGCCAGGTCCCTGCTCCAGCAGACGCTGCCGCTCGATCCGCAGAATCCGTTCACGCTGAACAATCTCGGCGTGGCGGAAGAGGCGACGGGCAACTTCGACAGCGCGCTCCACTACTATGACGAGGCCGCCGCCACCGGCTCGAAAGAGCCGCTCGTTGTCGCCCTGAATGCCACGTGGCGCGGAAAACCCGTGAGCCAGGCTGCCGCGGACAGTGCCCGCGCGCTGCGGTTGCGCATCAGGCATACGAACATGGGTCTGGAACGGGCCCGCATGCTGGCGTTTCTGGGAGTGAGTTCCGCGAATCAAAATGACTGGACGTCGGCGGAGCAGGATTTTCAGCAGGCTTTCCGGCTCGACCCGTACAGCGCCTTCTCTCTGAACAATCGCGCGTATCTGGCCGAACGCGAGGGCGACCTGGAGACGGCGCAGTACTACTACGCGCAGGCGATGCGGGCCGGAGATACCGGCGCACGCGTGGGGCTGGCAACACGAACGGCGGCCGAGGGGCAGCCGCTGGGGTCCGTCGCTTACGGGAGCGAAAGCGCCGTGGATGGAGAGATCAGCAATTATTCGCAGCAGCGCCGGGAAACGCAGGGGCCGGTGAAACTGATTCCCAGAAGCAAGAACAACTCCGGCACGCAGCCGCAGACCGAGCCATGAAGCTTATGACAAACGCTGAGCCGAAGTCCGTTCCCCTCTGCGATTCCAGAGAACCGATGATGACGCTGCTCTCCCGTCTGCTGTTGCTGCCGCGCGAAGCCGCGCAGCGAGTGGCGGCTGCGGAAATGCGCGACATGGATCGGGCAAGCTTCGATGCGCTCGTGGCGCTGGCCTCCGCCAACCACGTCATCATCTGCGGCATGGAACTGGCGCATACCGCGCTGGGCGAGGCTCAGGACGCGATTCGGGCGAAATGGGCGGCAGACGCTCTTGCCGATGAGCGCGAGCGGATCGCCGCGGCCGTGAATTTCCTGGGCATTCTGTGCGCCGCCTTCGATGAAAGCGGCATGGAAGTGACCGTCATCAAGTCGCTGGACCACTGGCCCGATCTCGGCAGCGATATCGACCTCTACACCAACGCATCGCCTGAGGCGGTGTGCGCGATGATGTGCAGCCGGTTCACGGCACGACTGGCCCCGAGGAGCTGGGGAGACCGGCTGGCCTGCAAGTGGAATTTTCTGATCCCCGGATTGCCGGAGCCGGTGGAAGTGCACGTGGGACGACTGGGACAGACCGGCGAGCAGGTGCGGTTTGCGTCACAGTTGCCCGCGCGGGGGCGTGTGGTGCAGATCAATGGCCGCGGATTCCGCGTGGCCCGTCCGTCGGATCGAATCATGATCTCGACGCTGCAGCGCATGTACCGCCATTTCTATTTCCGCCTGTGCGACATTGTCGACTCGGCCCAGCTCGTCGATTCCGGATTGCTGGATTTCGACGATCTGCGGGCGACAGCTCAGTCTGCAGGGATCTGGGAAGGCGTAGCCACGTATCTCGTGATCGTCTCGGATTACGTGCGGCAGTATCGGGGCACAGATCTCGGGCTGCCGCCGTTCGTTTTGCAGGCGGCTCGCTTCGGTGGCGACCTCATCTACGTTGGGGGAGACTTTTTGCGGGTGCCGATTATGCCGCAGTCCGCCGCGCTGTACGGCAGGCAGCTAACGGAGATGCTGCGCAGATGCGAACTGCACAGCAGCGCACGACTCGGACTGTTTCCCTGGCTGGCTACTGCCGCCGCGGTCGGCATGAAGTTTACCGGCAGCGACAAAGGCATTTGGTAACCGGAAGGCGAGACCGGCGGGAAGAACATCGCCGGGTAGCCTGGATCCTCAACTGTTGCATGGGATGAAGGAGGTGCCGGGCACTCTGCCACCCGGCGAATGGCTATGGGTTACGCGGTCTTGAAGTCTCCAGAATACAGGTCGGAAGAAGCCGAACAGGCCCCGCCGCTTCCGAACGGCGGCCTCTATCTATGTTCCAGGCCTCTCGTTTTCGGCCAGCCCGTGCCGGACGGAGGGGTTCTGAGCAGCCTCTGGGCCAATCTGCACGATGCACTGTTTCCGGAGAAGCAGCCTCCGCTTCGCCTGACCTCGCGTCCCGTGCGTGTCTCCGACCCTCTGGCGGTGCGGCGCGGTGCTTCCTCCAGCGTGATTGCCTTCTGCCTGCATGGTCTGGTCATTGCTTTCCTGCTGTGGATTTCCCTCCTGCCCCATCCGCGGCCAGCGGTGAAGAAGATGGTGATCACCCCGATCACCTTTCAGCCCTACGTTCCTCCCGTCACTCCTCCGGCGCCGAAGACCATGGCGGGTGGCGGTGGCGGCGGAGAGCACAAGATCATCGAGCCCAGCAAAGGGCACCTGCCGCCGGTGCAGAGACTCCGGGTCATGGCGCCTCAGATCATTCGTATCGATCACCCGAAGCTCCCCGAGCAGGCGGCGATCGTGATGCCGAAGAACCTGAAAATGCCCGATAGCCCGATGCCGAATGTGGGCATGCCGCAATCGCCGCAGGTGGCCATGGCGTCGCAGGGCGACGGCAGCGACGGTGGATTTGGATCCGCCTCCGGCGGAGGCATCGGTTCCGGCATCGGCGCAGGCCTCGGTCCTGGGACGGGCGGGGGCTACGGCGGAGGTGTGATGAGCGTCGGTGGCGGTGTCACCGCCCCGCAGGTCATCCATCAGGTCGACCCTGAGTTTACCGAACAGGCGCGCGCGGCCCGCTTACAGGGCCAGGTGGCGATTCAACTCATTGTGGACACCAATGGCAATCCGGAAGATCTGCAGGTTGTTCACCACCTTGGCATGGGCCTGGACCAGAAAGCGCTGGAAGCCGTGCGCCAGTACCGTTTCCGCCCTGCCATGTTCCACGGTCGCCCTGTGCCGGTGCGGCTGATCGTTGAGGTGAACTTCCACCTGTTCTGATTGCTGCCATTTCTCCTCCCCAACTTGCGGCGGAGCCCCTTGTGGCTCCGCCTTTCTTCTGCGGGTTGAACCTGGATGGAAAGTCCGCTTGACATGTTGGGGCTCGATTGCTACGCTGGCTGTGGAAAGTTCGCTTGACATGGAGCCTGACGTTCACAACCGCGTTCGGGAGATGCGCCTGGCCCGGGAACTAACCCAGGAGCAGTTGGCCGACGCGGTGGGAGTTTCGCGGCAGAGCATTAATTCCATCGAGCGAGGGCGGTACGTTCCCAGCCTGCCGCTGGCCCTGCAACTGGCACGCGCGTTCCGCTGTCCTGTGGACGACATTTTTACTCTGGAGAAGAAGCGATGAGAATTCCCCTGATTGGCGTGAACATCGACGAGCGGTTTCTGTACCATCGCCGCCGTTCCACCAGCCTGGCCGCGATGGCGGGCGCCCTTCTTGCCGGGGGCATGTTCGAGTATGACTGGTTCGCACGGCATTTCTGGAACCGGGAGCTAATCTCGATCCTCATCGTCATGGTCGTGGTGAAGTTCGCCACCATGACATGGTATCACTTCACCGACTGACGCAACTGACTTTCAAAAGGGAGTTTCGACCGATGTGCCTACTTACCGATGACAACGATAGCCAATCCAAGATGGGCATCCGCCGCAGCCTCGCCGCAGTCGTGATTCTGCTGGCGACACTTTCTTCTCTGATCATGCTCCGGCATGTCCAGCCGGGGCCTGAGACGGATCTGTTCGACCTCTCCGGCGGGCTGCTGGTGGGCATTGCGCTGGCGATGAGCTTTTTCACGCTCGCGCTCTGTGTGCGCCGACCGCGGAACAACAGCCAGGGCTAGCAGGCCGAACTTCGTCGGCGCGGCTACTGCGCGGTGCCAAAGAAGGCATTGCTGCCGCTGCGCAGGTCGTGGCCCCAGGTGAGGATCACGGGTGTACCCAGCACGGTCAGCTTCGCCTCGACGCCGGTGTCGAAGAGCCACTGGCGAGTGGAGAGCCCAGCGGTGGGCGCGCCCACGCGGCCGAGATCGAAGAGCGGCCCGGCCTGGATGTCGATGAGGCCGTTGCCGTAGACACGGCGATACAGGTCGTTGTTGGCGAGCAGATAGCGATCGCCGAGCGGGGAGCTGCCTTTGCGGCCGTCTCTGGTGCCGACCTGCCCGCGCAGCCACAGGTTCGTATCCCGCTCCACGCCGAGCAGGAACAGCTCGTTGAATGGGTAAGTGCCGAGAAGGCCGCCGCCGCGCAGTCGCTGGCTGACCTCCCAGGTGTTCGTCTGCGCGCGTGGGAACCAATGGGTCAGTACCGAGCCCTGGAGCTTCTCGAATAAGTGCGGCGGGTTGGACCACAGCCGGCCCGTTTCGGAACGCATGCCCGTCGTGATGTAGAAGCACCTTTGCGGCAGATCGATCGGCTTGCCTTCTGCTGACATCTTGTAGGTGAGAGCGTAGCCGGGGAGGACGAGCTGCGGCGTCAAAGCTGATCCGGTCACGACGTTGCGAAAGCTGCGGTGCGAAAGCTCCGCACCCACCGACCAGCGAAATCGTCCGCTGGTCAGGGAGGTCACAGACGCGCCGGCGCGCTGCCACTCGAGGTTCAGCGAGCCCAGCACGGGAGCCGTTCCAGTGAAGGAACGGCGGATGGCCCAGTTTTCGTCGCGCACGTCAGCGTACATTTGCCAGCGGTGTGCCGGCAGATCGTGCAGTGGGGCGGAGAGCGAGGCCCACGCACGACGCTTCTGATCATCCCAACGCAGCAGCGACTGAAGGTTCATCGCGGATCGACAGATGTTGTAGTAGTTGGGATAGATTGTCTCGTAGGGAAGTCCGCTGAAAACAGAGACTGCGGCCTGGAGCGGGGTGGCGCCGAAGCGATCCAGTTCGAGGCCGTGAAAATCCGCGGCAAAGTTGCCATCGGGTCGCGCATTCAGGTCGATCTTCCACTCCGGAAAAATACCGAGGGCATTCAGGCGTGCGCTGCTGGTTGCGAGCTGCGATTGCTCCAGAACCGCGACGGGCGAAAACGTGAAGGCGCGCTCCAGCAGCAGCCGGTGGACGCGGAGCTGCCCCGGGACATCCAACGCGGCAAGGTATGGCTTGCCGATCCGATTCCAGTAGTGCAGCGCAGCCGGAAGATTGCCCATCAGGTAATAGACGGTGCCGGCGAAGTTGTTTGCGTACTGGTCGTGGGGATCGAGTTTCAGGCCACGGCGCAGCCACGCGGCTGCCTCGGGATAATGCTTCTGCTCGAAGGCGACGCCGGCGAGCTCGATGGAAAAGCGCTTGTCGCGCGGGCTTTGGCGCTCTCCAGCCAGCAACGCGGCGCGCGCGGCTGTCCAGCGTCCCAGATGCGCGAGCGCCATGCCGTACTCAAAGTCGATTTGCGCCGAGCGAGGGGGAAGCGGCTGCACCAGGCGCACCACGTCAGCCCAGTGGTGCTGGTCGTAGGCCTGCTGGATCCGGGAATCCTGGCTGTGAGCCGGTTGCGCCGGCACCGCGAGCGTGCTCAGCAGAGCAATCGCCGCCAGGACGCTCCGCTGCAGCGCAGGCAAGGCTAGCGCTGCGCGGATTGGGGCACGGCCAACAACATCCAGTCGTGCGTGGCGCTCCAGTCGCGTTCGAATCCTGCACGCTCCTGTGTCAGCAGCTTGCGTTGCGCCGGATCGTTCATCGTCACCGTGTTGCGGGCGGAATCGACCCCGGCAATGACCACATAATGCAGGGCCCGCTGGCCCGGAGGCCGCAGCGCGACAATCAGCGGACGGCCTTTGCCGATCTGTTCCTCCAGATCATTCCACGTCCCCTCGACCGCAAAGGTCAGGAAGCCGTGCCGGCGCAAATAGCGCTCCAGCGCGGCGGGCGTCGCGCCATGCAGACGCGGCGATTCGACCTGGCGCTGGATGGAGGCAACGTTGTCCGCGGGGCTCAGGGGATGATGGTCCTGTCGTGCCCAGTATTCCATGACCATGGCGACCGATGCGGCTCCGCAGCCATCCGGCGGCTGACGGACAAAAGGAACGTCGATCCACACGGCGGCCGGCTGGGTGGCAGGCAGCATTCCCCGGGTGGCCGCAGGCATAGCGGCCAGGGTTGCGGAAATCAGCAGAACCAGCGTGCTTCGTGCCATTCCCCGCGATCAGTGAAACGCAATCAGGATAACGGCCACCACAATCGCAATGATAATTACCAGCAGCATGCCGGTCGTGATGAAGCCCGCCGAGAACTGCTGCTGTGCCCTGGTCGCTCGCGTTGCCAAACTGGCCAGATCCTGGCTGGAGAGCGTGGGGATGGCGTTGCGCACCTGCACCGGATCGACCCTGGCTGTCTTCATTGCTCGTTGGGCAATGGAAGTGGAAAGAAACTTCGTCAGCGTCTGAATATCCTGCTGGCGCGTGGCCGTCGCGGCCTGCGCCTGTTGCTGGAGCGCCTGAGGGCTGACGAGGTGATCCTGTGCATGCGCTGCCGGCGAGAACCCGGGAACAAAGCTGAACAGGGAAAGCAGCGCAACAAGCAAAAGGCTGCGGAAGAACGTGCGCAAGTTCGAAGAGCCCGTCATAGCGACTCCCATGTGGAGATTTTAACGATCTGGTTCATGAGATGCCCGGCGTGGAAAAACGAGTTGCAGCAGGGAGTTTGGGCCGGTACGGTCGGGTGAGCCACAGGAACAGAAGTTTTCACCGGATCGTAAGGCCGCACTATCGCCCGTTGTCTTCGCCTACCTTCAGGACCGCGAGGAATGCCTCCTGAGGAATGTCAACCTTGCCGATGCGCTTCATGCGCTTCTTGCCCTCTTTTTGCTTTTCCAGCAGCTTGCGCTTGCGGGTAATGTCACCGCCGTAGCACTTGGCGAGGACGTTCTTGCGCAGAGCGGAGACCGTTTCGCGGGCGATGATCTTCGATCCAATGGCCGCCTGAATGGCCACCTCGAACTGCTGACGAGGGATCAGCTCGCGCATTTTCGAGACGAGAGTGCGTCCGCGCTCGTAGGCAAAATCGCGATGGACGATGATCGAGAGCGCATCCACCGGCTCGCCGGAGACGAGAATGTCCATCTTCACCATCGGCGATTCCCACTTGCCGGACAGATGGTAATCGAGCGAAGCGTAGCCGCGGGAGACGGACTTGAGGCGGTCGTAGAAATCCAGGACGATCTCGTTCAGCGGCAGCTCATAGGTCAGCATCACGCGTGTCGGCGAGACGTATTCGAAGTTTTTCTGGCGCCCGCGCTTTTCTTCGACCAGCTTCAGGATTCCGCCAACGTACTCTTCGTTGGTGAGGATGGTCGCTGTGATCATCGGCTCCTCGACCTTCTCGACCTCGCTGGGATCAGGCCAGCGGGAGGGGTTGTCAACTTCGACGATGGAGCCGTCGGTGAGCGTGATGCGGTAGCGAACACTGGGAGCGGTGGTGATCAGGTCCAGATCGAATTCGCGCTCCAGACGTTCCTGGATGATCTCCATATGCAACAGGCCGAGAAAGCCGCAGCGGAAGCCGAAGCCGAGCGCGGCGGAGCTTTCGGGTTCGAAAAAAAACGAGGAATCGTTCAGGCGCAGCTTCTCGAGCGCATCGCGGAGCAGTGTGTGCTCGTGAGAATCCACGGTGTAGAGCCCCGCGAAGACCATTGGCTTGATCTCCTCGAAGCCGGGCAGCGGAGCATCGGCGGGGTTGGCATCGTCGGTGACGGTGTCACCCACGCGCGTATCGGAGACGTTTTTGATGGTCGCGACGAAGAAGCCAACCTCGCCCGCGGAAAGGGAATCGATCTCGATGGGCTTGGGCGTGAGCACGCCCATGGATTCAATGTCGAAGGCGCGGCCGTTCGACATCAGGCGAATCTTCATGCCTTTGCGCATCTGGCCGTTGACGATACGCGCGAGAACGATGACGCCGCGATAGGGATCGAACCAGGAATCGAAGATCAGCGCCTGGAGCGGGGCGTTGGCATCGCCCTTCGGCGTCGGCAAACGGTGCACGATGGCTTCCAGAATCTGCGGCACGCCCTCGCCGGTCTTTGCGCTGACGGGGATGGCGGTCGAGGCATCCAGGCCCACCGTTTGCTCGATCATCTCCTGCGTGCGCGGGATGTCGGCGCTGGGCAGATCGATCTTGTTGATGACGGGGATAATCTCCAGGCCGTGATTGATGGCCAGGTACGCGTTCGCCAGAGTCTGGGCCTCGACGCCCTGGGATGCGTCGACGACTAAAAGCGCGCCTTCGCAGGAGGCGAGGGAACGCGAAACCTCATAGGAAAAGTCGACGTGGCCTGGGGTATCGATCAGGTTCAGCTGATAGAGCTGACCATCCCGCGCGGGGTAGTTCATGCGGACGGAGTGCGCTTTGATGGTGATGCCGCGCTCGCGCTCCAGATCCATGGCATCCAGAACCTGCGCGTGCATCTCGCGCGCGGTGAGGGCGCCGGTGAGTTCCAGCAGGCGATCGGAGAGCGTGGACTTCCCATGATCGATGTGCGCGATGATCGCGAAATTCCGTATGTGCCTGCTGTCCATGGAGAGCCATTCCGCCGCGTCCAAACTGGGCGTGCGGCGCGACCTGCTGGGAGGATTCCGGAAGGCTCAGTTTATCATCGGCAACAACAGGTTCAGGGCCATACAAGCCATACAATAGAGATGCCCGTCTGCAGCCGGAGCCAGTCCGCATGGTGGTGAAGACCGTTTTTCTCTGTGGCAGCCTGGCTGCGCTTCTCGCTCTCACAGGCTGTCCTTCGCAGTCCGGCCCGGCGGCGCGTCTCCCGGCAAAGGCTACGGCTCCTCCGCTTCAGCAGAACTCCACCCCCGCGACTCAGCCAGTTCCCGCGTCGCAGGCACAGGAAGCCCAGCCGGAAACGGCAGCCGCGCAGGCAAAGCGCGACAGCGATCTGGTTGCCGCGGTCGAGAAGGCCTACCACGCCGGTCTGGACAATTATCAGCAGGGACAACTGGCTGCGGCGCGAGCCAACTTCGATTACGCTGTGGACCTGATGCTGCGCTGCAACTGCGACATCCGCCAGGATCAGGCTCTCTCCGACGAGTTCGACCGCATCGTGGACTCAGTGAATACGCTGGAAATGGATGCGCTGCGCCAGGGAGGCGCGCAAAGCGCGCAGGCTGAATCCCCCGTGGATGTGGCGGGAAACATCATCACGCCCGCAAATGCAAACGTCACGGCGGCCGCCACCGCGGAACTGAGGACCACGCACTCGGACCTGCCCCTGGTGATGAACCCGTACGTCGCCGCGTATATCGACTTCTTCACCAACAACCCCCGCGGCCATGCGTCGATCGTAGATTCGCTGGAACGCATGGGCCGCTACAAGGCGATGATCCAGAGTGTGCTGCGGCAGGCAGGTCTGCCGCAGGATCTGATCTATCAGGCAGTCGCGGAGTCGGGATTCCGCTCGCAAATCGTCAATCGCCGTTCCGGCGCGGGCGGCATGTGGCAGTTCATGCCCTGGGGGAATTATGGGCTGGAGCACAACGCGTGGGTAGACCAGCGGTTCGATCCGGTGGAAGCGACGGAGGCATACGCCCGCGAAATCAAGGCCGACTACGACCAGATGGGTGACTGGTACCTGGCGATGGCCGCTTATGACTGGGGCGCCGGCAACGTGCAGCGCGCTGTGCAGCGCACCGGATACGCGGATTTCTGGCAGCTCTATCAGCGCAATAACCTGCCTCAGGAGACCAAGAATTACGTTCCCATCATTCTGGCCGTGACCATCATGGCGAAGAATCCGAAGCAGTATGGCCTGGCTGACCTTACGCCCGATCCGCCGCTGGTGACCGACACAGTGACGACGGATTATGAAGTGAACCTGCGGCTGGTGTCGGATATCGCGGGCGTTCCGGTCGAGGAAATCGAGGCGATGAACCCCAGCCTGCTGCGCATGAGCACGCCTCCGGACGAATCGTTCGATCTACACCTGCCAGCCGGGACCGGCCCAGTGTTCCAGAAGGAGATTGCCGAGATTCCTGTGGACAAGCGGCGCTACTGGCGTCTGCAAACCGTGAAGGCCCGGGACACGCTGGAGAGCGTGGCCAGGACCTGGCACGTTTCTCCGCGGGAGCTTGCTTTTGTGAACCAGCTTAGTCCCGACTCCGACCTCACCGGCACGGACTCGCTGGTGATTCCGGTAGCTCCTTCCAGCGAGCCGCGCGCTCTGCGTGGTGCGCTGTATCGAGTGCATCGTGGCGACACGCTGATCACCATCGCCGACCGTTTCGGCGTGACCCTGGAACAATTACACCGCTGGAACCACCTGCGCGGCAATGCGATCTATCCGGGGCACACGCTGTACGTCGCGGAACCCGCGCACGTGTACGCTCGCAGCCGGTATCGGCGCTATCGCGGCCGTCGCGTCGATCCGCGCTCGCGCCCGAAGGCCACGAGCTCGCGCCGGAAGACGACCACTGCTTCGCACAAGCGCAAGAAGAAGAGCGTCAGTTAGGATTACGAAACTTCCTTGCCGTTGCCGGACTCCCGTACACTCGTAGCACTTCTCTGGTGAAGGAAAGCGGATGTCTCTTTACGTTGTCGTGCTCGTCGCGATCGTGCTTGGCCTGCTGGCGGTCTCGCTGACGCGGCTGGGCCGGGTGAAGACCAAGGCGGATTATCTGGTTGCGGGCCGCAGCCTGCCAGCCTTTGTGCTCATCTTCACGCTGCTCTCTTCGTGGATCGGTTCCGGCTCTCTGCTGGCCGGGGCGGAAGCCGCCTACAATCACGGCTTCGCCGCGCTGTGGCTGGCGGCCGGCGGATGGTTCGGGCTACTCTTCATCTATTTCATCGCGCCCCGCGCCCGAAAATTTGCCCAGTTCACCATTCCCGATCTGCTGGAGGCGCGCTACAGCCAGACAACGCGCGTGCTGGGCGTGATCGCCGTCCTCTTTGCCTACACCGGCATTACCAGCTACCAGCTCATCGGCGGCGGAGACATCCTGCACCTGGCCTTTCCCGCGGCTGTCTCGCCGCTGCTCGGCAAGTACATCATGGCGGTCTTCGTCATCGTGTTCACCGCCATCGCGGGCATGTCGTCGGTGGCGTACATGGACGTCGTCATTGGCCTGCTCGCCACGGTCACCATGATCGTGGCCTTGCCGTTTCTCGTGCATTCCGTCGGAGGCTGGAGCAGCATCACGCACACGCTGCCGGCCACGCACTTCGAAGTGCTGGGCGACTTCAGCTTTGTGGGCGCGATGGAGCTGATGATTCCAACGATGCTGCTGATGTTGGGCAATCAGGCGATGTACCAGAAATTTTTCTCCGCCAAATCCGAGCGCGACGCGCGCGTCGCCGTGGTCGGCTGGATCATTGGCACCGTCATTCTGGAAACCGTCATCGTTGCGATCGCTGTGGTGGGTTCGGTGCTTTTCCGGCATGGCGAGATCGCTCGCCACCCACGGGAGATCATCGCGTACACGGCCATGCATGGGCTGCCCGCGCTGCTCGGAGCGCTGCTGATGGGCGCGGTCTTCGCCAAGATTATGTCCACGGCGAACAATTTTCTGTTTTCGCCGGCGACCAACCTCATCAATGACGTCTACGTCCGCTATTTGTCGCCGAACGCGTCGGATAAACGGATTCTGCTGGTTTCGCGGCTTACCGTGGTGATGCTGGGCATCTGGTCGCTCTACCAGACGATGAGCGTCACCTCCGTGCTGCAGCAAACGCTTTACGCCTACACGGTCTATTCCGCCGCGCTGACGCCGGTGATTCTGGCGGCGTTCTACTCGAAGCGCGCCAATGCCGCCGGCGCGGTGACGGCGATCGGGCTCGGCACGTTTGTCACCGTTCTGTGGAACATCGCTTTCCCCGACGGGCGAGTCTCACACTGGATCGTCCGTGCGGGCGTTGCGCCGCATCTCGCCGCGCAACTCGCGCACCACGACGCCATCTTCCCGGCGCTGGTAGTCGCGGTGCTCGGACTGGTGATCGTCAGCGCGCTCACCGCTCCGCCCAGTTCGGAGAAGCTTGCGCCATTTCATGGCCGCCCGGCGGAGCCGAAAGCCGCAGTGAGTTAGGCCGCGGAAAACTGTTCCCGGATCAACTCCAGCGCCTGTTCCTTCGTACGCACCCGCCCTTCCAGTTGTGCATCCTCGGCGATCGCCAGCATCTCCTTAAACCGCGGGCCGGGCTGATAGCCTGCGGTAATCAGATCACGTCCGGTGACGAGCAGCGCAGGACGCACCTCCTCTTCGGGCATCTCCTCACGGCGCCTCTTCGCGAATTCGTAAAGGCGCAGGTCGCCGTGGCTCGAGAGGCAATCGAGCCGGTGCAGAACCAGATGTTCATCGAAGTGCGGCAGACGGAAGAATCGCTTCAGCGTCGATTCCTTCATCTTTTCCACGTCGCCAAAGCGCATGTGGTTCTCTACCAGGCTGAGGATTTGCGCGCAGTCCTCATTGGAGAAGCGCAGACGGCGCAGGATCTCGTGCGCTATGCGGACGCCGACCTCCACATGCCCGTTGAAGCAGATGCGATCAGGAGGATTGTGCGAGAATGTTGCGGGTTTGCCGACGTCGTGCAACAGCGCGCCCCAGGCCAGCGTGGGTGAAACACCGGCAGGCAGCTTCTCGAGCAGGAGCAGTGTGTGGATCCAGACATCGCCTTCCGGATGGTACTCCGGCGGCTGCTGGACGCCATGCAAACGATCGATCTCCGGCAGCGCCTCGCGCAGCAGTCCCGCCTCGTCCAGTAGCTCGAAGGCGCGGCGCGCGCGGCCCTCGGTGAGCATGCGGGTCAGCTCGTCGCGCACGCGTTCGCGGCTCACCTGCGTGATGCCCGGCACGAGCTGCCGGATCGCCTGCGCCGTCGCAGGCTCGATGGTGTAGTCGAAGCGCGCGGCGAAGCGCACCGCTCGCATCATGCGCAGCTTGTCTTCCTCGAATCGTCGATGCGGCTCGCCGATGGCGCGCACAATGCCGTCGCGCAGATCGTTCTGTCCGCCGACGTAATCGAGCACCGCAGAAGTCAGATTGCAGGTTTCCCGCTGCACGACCGGGTCCAGCATCATGCCGTTGATGGTGAAGTCGCGCCGCAGCACGTCCTCGCGCACGCTCGCCGAAAAGCGCACCTTCGCGGGATGACGTCCGTCGAGATAGATGCCGTCGCTGCGAAACGTTGCCACTTCGGTGACGATTTCCTGGGCCTCCACGTCTTCACAGACCAGGATGACGCCGAAATGCGCGCCCACGGCAAAGGTGTGGGGAAAGAGGGCGAGCACCGTCTCGGGGTGAGCGCTGGTAGCCACATCGAAATCCTTCGGAACCACGCCGAGCAAAAGGTCACGCACGCAGCCGCCAGCAAACCAGGCCTCATAGCCTGCCGCGCGCAGCCGGTCGACGATGCGCTCCGCCGCGATTTGGGCCGGTGTTCCTGTCACGACAACCGCCGCTCCACTTTCCGCAATCGCGCTCCTGCCAGACGCATCAAGGTGGGATTCCGGCACGGATCGGGTGGCTGCTACCATCGTTCGCAGACATGAGCCCCTTAACGCAACCGGCTATTCCCGAACAGCGCCCGATGTGGAGCGCGCGTGTGTTTAGTTTACCGATGCTGATGGGAGTGGGGTTGATTGACCTGCTGTGTTTCTACTCCAATCCCAGCGGGAATGCGGACCACATCATCGCGGACACGGATATCTGGTGGCACATGCGCAATGCGGCCGAGCTCGTGCACACCAGGCACTTTCTGCATACCGCCCACTGGACGTTTACAGTTGCCAGTCAGCCCTGGATGAATGGCGAGTGGCTGGCGGAGCTGCCCTACTATTTCGCGTACCGCGCGCTGGGCGATCGCGGACTCTACCTGGTGACAATGTTGGTGACCAGCACGATCGTGCTCGGCATCTATGGGCTGGCACGCATTCGCTCAGGGAGCTGGAAAGGCGCCTTTGCGGGTGCGCTGGTCACAGCGGTATTTGCGACGGTGTCATTGGCGCCGCGAACCCTGCTCTTCGGCTGGCTGAGTCTGGTGGCGGAACTGGCCGTGCTCTGGAATCTGGAGAAGGGCCGCGACTATACCGCGTGGCTGCCGCTCGTATTTCTTTTCTGGGTGAACGCGCATGGGTCCTGGTTCATCGGGTTTGTGCTGATGCTGGTGTATTTCGCCGGCGGTTGGATCGAAGGCGCATGGGGCGACGTGGTTGCTCGCCGCTGGACGCCGGCGCAAAAGCGCAAGCTGCTGGCGGTCACCGCGGCCAGTTTTGCCGCGCTGTTCGTGAATCCTTACGGCTGGCGGCTGGTCGCGTACCCGCTGGACGTGGCGTACAGGCAGAACCTGATGATCCAATCTGCAGCGGAGTGGGCCAGCCTCGACTTTCACAGCGTTCGGGGCAAGGTCGTGCTGGTGGTGTTCGCGATTCTTGCCGTGCTGCAACTGGTGCGCCGTTGCCGCTGGAGCGTGCAGGACGTGACCTTTGCGCTGATTGCGGTCTACGGTGCGGTCACATATGTCCGGTTCATTTATCTGGCCGGTATTCTTCTGGCGCCGATGCTGGCGATTCTGGTAAGCCGCGGCGAGGGTGCGGCTCCGGTTCCGGATCAAGGCAGGCAGTGGGTGAACGCGCTGGCGATGGCAGTCATGCTTCTCTACATCGGCTTCTGGGCGCCGAGTGGGCAGCAATTGCGCGCCGGAGTGGCTGCGGAATTTCCTCAGAAAGCCATTCCGTACGTTCGAAAGCTGGCGGGGCAGGGAAATCTCTTCAATGAGGTGAACTGGGGCGGATATCTGGAGTGGAATGTGCCCCAGGTAAACGAGTTCGCCGACACACGGTTCGATGTCTTCGTGCACCGTGGCGTTATGAGCGACTATCTGGGAGCCACCCGGCTCGCCGACACGCTCGCGGTTCTGGAGAAGTACCGGATTCGCTACGTCCTGCAGGCGAAGAGCGCGCCGATGGCGTATCTGCTGGCGCACAGTGCGGGGTGGACAACGACGTATGACGACGGACAGGCGGTGATCTTTGAGCGCATCCGCTAAAGCGGCTGTCTCCTCGGCGCCGCGCAGGAGCTGGAGCCGGCGGCTGTTCAGCCTGCCCGTGGTGATGGGCCTGCTGCTGGTTTTTGTACTGGCCTGGTCCGGCCGCAGTCAGGGCATCGCTGATCCTGACATCTGGTGGCACCTGCGCAACGCCGCAGACCTGCTGCACACCGGACATTTCGCTCACGCCGATTCCTGGACCTTCACGGTTGCCGGCAAACCATGGATCGATATCGAATGGCTGGCGGAGCTCGGATACTACGCCGCCTGGAAATGGCTGGGCGGTCTCGGCCTTTACCTGGCCATGATGCTGCTGGCCGCAGCCATCATTGTCGGGGTGTTTTGTCTCGCCTGGCTGCGCTCGCGCGATTGGCTCGCGGCTTTCCTGGCGTCGCTGATCGCCATCCATTTCTCCATCGTCTCGCTCGCTCCGCGGACGCTGCTCTTCGGCTGGCTCTTCCTCGTCGTTGAGCTGGCGATCCTGTGGAGCCTCGAACGCGGGCGTGACCACACGGTTTGGTTGCCGTTGCTGTTCCTGTTCTGGATCAACACGCACGGCTCCTGGTTTATCGGCTTCGTGCTCATGCTGCTGTTCTTTGGCTGCGGATGGGTGCAGGGTGAATGGGGGCGGCTGTATGCGGTGCGATGGACGCTGGCGCAGAAGCGTCGGTTCCTGCTGGTAGTCGCCGCAAGCTGCGCTGCGCTGTTCGTCAATCCCTATGGATGGCGGCTGGTGGTTTATCCGGTCGAGGCTGTTTTTCGCCATCGCCTGGGCACGCAGTACATTGCCGAATGGGCCAGCCTCGATTTTCATACTCCGTTGGGCAAGGCAGTGCTCGCGGTTGTCCTGGGATTAGCCGTTCTGCAACTGCTGCGCCGGCGACGGTGGAACGTGCAGGACCTGGTCTTCGCGCTCATCGCCGTTTACGCCGCCTTCGCCTATGTGCGGTTCGTCTTCCTGGCGGGGATTCTGATCCTGCCCATGCTGGCGATGGATCTGAAACTTCCACCCGCCGCGGAATCAACACAACCAGTGAAAGACTTCCGCTGGGTGAGCGGGATTGCGACTGTTGCTCTGCTGGCATTGATCGGGATGGAAATTCCGAGCGCGCGACAACTCCAGGCGGGAATCGCCAGGGATTTTCCTGAAAGTGCTCTGCCCTATCTGCACAGCGTGGCGGGCCGCGGGAATCTCTTCAATGAGTACGAGTGGGGCGGCTATCTGGAGTGGCGAGTGCCGGAACTGAAGACATTCATCGATTCGCGCACGGACATCTTTGCCCAGGCGGGCGTAATAGACGACTACGCGCGGGCCATCCACGCTGAGAACACGTTTGCGATCCTGGATCGATACCATATTCGCTTTGCACTGCTGGCGAAGAGCAATGCCATGGCATATCTGCTGGAGCACAGCGCTGGATGGAAGGTCGCGTGGGAAGACAAACAGGCCGTGGCTTTCGAGCGGGTGCAGCCTGTGCCGGGCGAAAGCGCGTCCGCGATCCATTGACTACCATGGAAATATGGCGGACGGCCTGATCCTCGGCATTGAAACCTCCTGCGACGAAACTGCGGTGGCCGTGGTGCGGCAGGGCCGGGAAATCCTCTCCAGCGTCGTTGCGTCGCAGATTCCCATCCACTCTCCGTATGGCGGGGTCGTTCCTGAACTGGCCTCACGCGAGCATTTGCGTAACATCCTGCCCGTTGTGCGCGAGGCGCTGGAGCAGGCGCGCGTCGGCTATGAGGATCTGGCTGCCATCGCAGTGACCGCAGGGCCAGGGCTGGCGGGCGCGCTGCTGGTGGGCATCAGCTTTGCGAAATCTCTGGCCTTCGCGCTGGAAAGGCCATTGATCGCCGTGAATCACCTGGAAGGCCATATTCACGCCGTCCTTCTTGAAGAAGCACGGCGCCAGGCGGCCGACCAGGAAGTTTTGCCCAAAGGGCCTCTGCCTGAACGGCAAGTTCTGGCGCTCGTGGTCTCCGGCGGACATACGCATCTGTATCTTGCCGAGGCGCGCAGACGCAATGGTGGCGAGCCCGTCTGGTCGTATCGCAATGTGGGCCGCACGGTGGACGATGCCGCCGGCGAGGCTTTCGACAAAGTGGCCAAGCTGCTCGGGCTGGGCTATCCCGGCGGTCCGTGGATCGACGCGCTCGCCCCGCATGGCAATCCCGAAGCAGTCCCGTTCTCCTTTGCGCAGATCAAGGCCAAGGCACATCGCAAGGGCGAGCCCGGTGCGCTCAATCCTGCGACGACGACGTACTTCTCCTACAGCGGCATCAAGACGGCCGTTCTGCGCTACACGCATGTGCACGAGATGGAGGCTTCCATCGAGGCGCGCCGCGCTGCGCTGGCCGCGATGCCCAACGCCAAACCCGCCGACGCTTTGCCGCTCTGTGATCGGCGAACGCTGGATCTGATTGCGTCCTTCCAGCGTTCGGTGGTGGATGATCTGCGCCGCAAGACGTTCCGTGCCGCTGAACAATTTGGAGCCGACCGCGTACTGGTCTCCGGCGGCGTGGCGGCCAATCGCGAGCTGCGGGTGCGGTTCACGGCCGAGGCGGCGGAGCGGAATCTTCCCATCGCGTTTCCGTCGTTGACGCTATCGACCGATAACGCCGCCATGATTGCCGCCGCGGCGTGGCCGAAGTTTGTCGCTGGCGAATGCGCGCCGGAAGGGCTGACTGCGGAGCCGTCGCTGGCTTTGGGCGCGAGCGCGCGCTGATAGACTGAAGGCGGCGAATGAGCGAACAGAATCAGCAAATTAGCGGGAAAGCGGCGATGCTCTCCGGCGAAACCGGGCTCGCACAGGGCGAGCTGCCCACGCCGCGCCTCTACAACACGCTGACCGGACGCGTCGAGGGCCTGGTCCCGTCGGACGGGAAAGCGCTCCGCATGTACGCCTGCGGGCCCACGGTTTACGACTACGGACACATCGGCAACTTCCGCACGTTTCTCCAGGTGGATGTGCTGCGGCGCTTCCTGCGCCTGCGCGGCACCCAGGTCCGGCACGTGATGAACGTGACCGACGTGGACGACAAGATCATTCGCAACGCCTCGGCGGCGGGCATCCCGATCGCCGACTACACGCGCAAATACGAACAGGCGTTCTTCGAGGATCTCGACGCGCTCCAGGTCGAACATCCTGAGATTGTCGCGCGCGCGACGGAGCACATTCCCGAGATGATCGCGCTCATCCAGCGGCTTGCCACGCAGGACATCGCCTATCGCACCGAGGATGGCTCGTGGTACTTCCGCATCGCTCGCTTTCCCGAATACGGCAAGCTTTCGAAGAAGGATTTCGAGGGCATCAACGACGGCGCACGCATCGATCTCGACGAATACGAGAAGGATTCCGCTCGCGATTTCGCGCTCTGGAAAGCGCCCAGGCCCGGGGAGCACAGGTGGGAGACGGAACTCGGACCTGGCCGGCCTGGCTGGCACATTGAGTGCAGCGCCATGGCCATGCAGTATCTGGGCGATAGCTTCGACTTGCACGCCGGTGGCGAGGATTTGATGTTTCCCCATCACGAGAACGAAATTGCCCAGTCGGAGTCTGCTTCGCATCGCATCTTCGCGCGGCACTGGTTTCATGTGCGTTTCCTGCTTGTCGAAAACCGGAAGATGTCGAAGTCGGAGGGGAACTTCTATACTCTGCGCGATCTGCTGCTGCGCGGCTACAAACCCTCGGCGATTCGCATGCTGCTTATCTCCGTGCCTTATCGGCAGCAACTCAACTTCACCTTCGAGGGGCTGGCGGCGGAAACGGTCGCCGTTGAGAGACTGCGCACTTTCCGCGACCGGATTGCGACCACGAATTGGCCGGAACGCTCCGCGGCCAACGGCGCCGGCAGCGAAGTGACCGCAGCAGCTCGGGAGGCAAAGGCGGGCTTCATGGCCGCGCTGGCCGACGATCTGAATACCGCCGAAGCCCGCGCCGCCATCTTCGAGATGGTGCGTTTTGTGAATGCTCGCGCCGATGCCGGGCAGTTCTTCGCGAGCGACAAAGCCGAGGTGCTGGATGCGCTCGATCTGTTCGATCGCGTCTTCGCGGTGCTCGACGACCACGATGAACAGTGGACGCGCTTCACGCTGGAATGGGCTGAGCGCGAAGGACGCCTTGATCAGGCTGCACCTGAAGTGCGCGCTCGACTCGAACTGTCCAACGAGCAAATCCAGGCGCTCATCGAGGAGCGGAACCAGGCCAAACGCGCGCGGAACTTCGCCCGCGCGGACCAGATTCGTAACGACCTGGCCGCAAAGGGCATTGCGCTGGAAGACTCCAAAGATGGCGTGCGCTGGAAACGGAAGTAAGCCAGCACGTCGGTAATTTGAATCGCCTCCGGGCGGCCGGTATCATTTTTCTGGGCGCTCAGGTCATATTCTGCGGCTGAAAATCCGCAATTCTCGCCGGTTCAGTTCCGGCACAACCTGTTTCCAAACCAGGGAGAGAGGACGCAATGCGAATTGGCGTGTTGACGGGCGGCGGAGACTGCCCCGGTCTGAATGCCGTGATCCGCGCGGCTGTGCGTAAAGGCATCATTCATTATGGAGACGAGTTCATCGGGTTTCTGGAAGGCTGGCGCGGCGTTTTGGACAACGCGACAGTGCCGCTGACGCTGGAGAAGGTGGATCGCATCCTCACCGAGGGCGGCACCATCCTGCGCACCTCGCGCACCAATGTGCGCAAAATCGAGGGTGGCATTGAGAAGTGTGTGGCGACGCTCAAGGCCAACAAGCTCGACGCGCTGATTGCCATCGGCGGCGACGACACGCAGTCCGTCACCAACGCGCTGATCCAGGCCGGCGTGCCGGGCGTGGGGGTTCCCAAGACCATCGACAACGACCTGAACGGCACCGATGTCTGCTTCGGCTTCGATACAGCCGTCATGATCGCCACGGAAGCCGTCGACCGCCTGCACACCACCGCCGAGTCGCACAACCGGGTGATCGTCTGCGAGGTAATGGGGCGCGATGCGGGGTGGATCGCGCTGACGGCCGGCGTGGCTGGCGGGGCCCATGCCATTCTCGTTCCAGAAAAGCCCATCGACCTGGATCACGTTTGCGCCATCCTGAGACACAACCACGACCATGGCAAGAAGTACGGCATCGTCGTGGTGGCTGAAGGTGCCAGGCTGCCGGATTCCGGCGAACAGGCCACCAGGGGCACCAAAGTCGACGCTTTCGGACACGCGCGGCTCAGCGGCATTGCCGACCACCTGGCCGAGCTCATCGAAAAGCGCACCGGCTACGAGACGCGTTCGGTGAACCTGGGGCATACGCAGCGCGGCGGCACGCCGACCGCTTACGACCGGATGCTGGCGACCCGCTACGGCCTGGCGGCCATCGATCTCATCCATCAGGACAAGTTCGGCCGCCTGGTGGTCCTGCGTGGAACGAAGATCGAGGATATCCCGCTCGCGGAAGCCATCGCGAAGAATCGGACGCTGGACGACAGCTTCCTGAAGGTCATCAGCGGGCTGGAGCCGAAGCTGTAAAGGAGGGTCCGCCGCTGGCGGACATCCGGCCTGGAAAACCGGCCGCTCGGGTTGGCTTTTGGGTACCCCCGGCGCAAATCTCTGTTGGTTTGGGTCTCGGACCTGTGGTATACAAGGCGTGCTGCAATGAAAGCCGCGCCCGCCCAACCCGTCGAGGTCCGCGAGGTCATGGACATCCGCCAGGCCGCGCACTACCTTGGCATCAGCGCGGATAGCTTGTATCGTTATGCAGCAACAGGGTTTATCCCGGCTTTCCGGATCGGCAATCGCTGGCGCTTCCGCAAATCGAGGCTGGAGGAGTGGATGGACAGCCGTTCCCAGGAAGCCGGGATTTCTGCCCCGAAACTGGTGCGTTCCCAAAAGAAGCCTGTCCGCTCCACTCGTATGCTGGGACGGTCGGCTCGGACCGGCTCGTAAGCTAAATCTCCACTGGCCGCTTTCTAGCCTTCCTGGGGTGCCCGTCGTTCTTCGGCTGGGTGGCCATCGCTTCAAGATCTTGCGCCGACTGAGCCATGGTCAGGTGCCGCGTCATGACGGTCCGCGCCTCGCCGGCATTTCGCGAGCGGATGGCTCGGTAGATCTCCCGGTGCAGGTCGGCGGATTCCTTCAGATCTCTGGATCGCTCGGCGGTCTTGCGGCGCTCATCGTACAGAGCGGAGGTGATGGTCTCCATCAGCGCCGCCAGGATGGGGTTGCCGGAAGCCTGGGCGATCACGCGGTGGAAGCGGATATCGTGGATCAGGTACTCCATGGGGTTGCCGACGGTCGCGTACATCTCCGCGACTTCTTCGGAGAGTGCCGCGAAATGCTGCTCGCGGCCGCGTTCGGCGGCCAGCGCCGCCAGCTCGCTTTCGAGGATCCGGCGCGCCTCGAACATCTGCCACGACTGAAATCCGTGCAGCGCGCCCAGCAGGCTTAGCGACGATTTGCCGATCTCCGGGGGGCCGTCCGCCACAAACGTGCCTACGCCATGCCGGACGTCCATGACCCCCATGGCCGCCAGGTAGCCGATGCCTGTGCGCAGGCTGGCCCGGCTGATGCGCAGCTTGTGCGCAAACTCTCGCTCCGGCGGGATGCGGTCGCCTGGCTGTAGGCCACCGCTCTCGATCAGGCTCCGGATGTGGTTGACCACTCGCATGGTCATATGGGTATCGGTCTTGGTCATTGCGTCTCCCGGGACCCGAACGGAAATTGGGCCGTTTTCCCCTCTTGTAAGGGTTTTACGGCCTGCTCCGCCTCTTTTCTTATGTTATGCATGAAAGTACCACCGTTCACGCCGCTGGGGCAGTGTATTCTAGTGGTCGGACCTCTCTGGGACCAACGAAAGCGGAGAAGGGTCCCGGAGGTCAACCGGGGTCAATGCCTACTGAAGCCATGAACCTTATCCACGACGACCGGCTGTTCCCGGCCAATCCGGTGACACGAGGCATTGCCCGACGACTGTACGCGGAAATCCGCGATCTGCCGCTCATCAGCCCACATGGACATACCCAGGCCGGCTGGTTCGCGCGCAACGAACCGTTTCCCGATCCGGCCAAGCTGTTTGTGCAGCCGGATCACTACATCTACCGGATGCTCTATAGCCAGGGGATCCCCCTCGAAGACCTGGAGATCGGCGTCGAGGAGCTGAAAGATCCGCGGCGCGTCTGGCGCATTTTTGCGGAACACTATTATCTGTTTCGTGGCACGCCTACCCGCATGTGGCTCGACTATGCCTTCCACGAGCTCTTCGGTCTGGAGGAGCGACTCTCCGCGGCAACGGCCGACCTGTATTTCGACGTGATTTCCGAGCGGCTGCGCACGCCGGAGTTCCTGCCTCGCGCGCTTTACGAGCGCTTCCGGCTGGAAGTGCTGGCCACCACGGATTCTCCGCTTGACTCTCTGGCCGATCACCAGGCCATTCGCGACTCAGCCTGGAGGGTGCGCGGAGCCACGCCGAGGATCCTGCCCACCTTCCGCCCGGACTCGGTGGTCGATCCCGATTTTGCCGGCTTTCAGGAAAACGTCGCAAAGCTGGGCGGGCTCACCCATGAGAACACCTCCACATGGCCGGGTTATCTGAAGGCTCTTCGGATGATCCGCGAACGTTTCAGGACGATGGGATGCACGGCCACGGACCACGGCCATCCCACGGCGCACACCGCGCACCTTAGCCACGACGAAGCATCTCGCCTCTTCGAGAAGATCGTCACCAGGCATGCCGACACAGCGCAGAAGGAGCTTTTCCGTGCGCAGATGCTGACCGAAATGGCGCGCATGAGCGTGGAAGATGGCCTGGTGATGCAGTTGCACCCCGGCGCGTATCGCAACCACAACCGCCAGGTCTACGAACGTTACGGGCGCGACGTTGGCGCGGACATTCCCATGGCCACAGACTACGTCCGCTCGCTGCAACCGCTGCTTGATCTTTTCGGCAACGAGAAGAATTTCACGCTGATCCTTTTCACGCTGGACGAGACCACCTACAGCCGCGAGCTGGCTCCGCTGGCTGGGCATTATCCCTGCCTGCGCCTCGGGCCGCCGTGGTGGTTTCATGACAGCCCGGAGGGCATGCTGCGCTTCCGCGAGCAGGTCACCGAAACCGCCGGTTTCTACAACACGGTCGGCTTCAATGATGACACACGCGCGTTCCTGTCGATCCCGGCGCGGCACGATGTTGCGCGCCGCATGGACTGCGTGTGGCTGGCGCGCCTGGTGGCCGAGCACCGGCTGGAGGAAGACGAGGCGGTGGAAGTCGCTCGCGATCTCGCGTATAACCTGGTGCGACGGGCCTACCGGCTCTGACATAGGGCCGATTTGGGCGAGGCGGCCCAGGGACGGCACCGCAAACATGAGAGAGTGAATGGCGACACGAGGCACGACATCGGACTCGTTTTTTCGGAGCCTCGGCTCTGCGAATCGTATGTCGCACCAGCGATGGGTCGTCTGCACGCTGCTTTTCTTTGCCACGGTCATTGCTTACGTTGATCGTGGCGTCATCGCCTATCTCGAAAAATTCCTCGAGAGTATTATTCCCGGGCTGAACAGTGTCCGGTACGGATACATCCTGGCTGCGTTCCAGGTCGCTTATGCCGTTGGCATGCTGGCGGCCGGGGGACTGACCGACAAACTCGGAACCCGCAGGGCATTTGCCATCGCGATTGGCCTGTGGAGCGTGGCCGCGATGCTGCCCGGCGCGGCGTCCTCGGTCGTTACGTTCGGCATCGCGATGTTTTTACTCGGTCTGGGCGAAGCGGCCAACTTCCCGGCGTGCATCAAGACAGTGGCTGAATGGTTTCCGAGACGTGAGCGCGCTCTGGCCACAGGCATCTTCAACTCCGGGGCCAATATCGGCAACATTGTGGTGCCTCTGGTGGTCCCCACGCTGGTCGTGCTCGTGACCTGGCGGGGCGCGTTTGTCATCACCGGCGGGTTCGGAATTGTCTGGCTGATTTGCTGGCTCATCTACTATCGCCGGCCGGAAACGCACCGCAGCGTTTCGCGATCGGAGCTGGAACTGATCCTCAGCGATCCGGTCGAGAAACTCGAAACCATCCCCTGGCGCAGCGTTCTGCCGCGCAGGGAAACTTGGGCCTTTGCCATTGGCAAGTTTCTTACCGACCCAATCTGGTGGTTCTACCTTTTCTGGCTGCCCCGCTATCTGCAGTCGACCTTCGGGCTCAGCCTGGCTGCGGACCGGCTGCCGCTGGTGGTTGTCTACAGTATTGCGACGGTGGGAAGCATCGGGGGCGGATGGATTTCTTCCCGACTGCTCCGTGCAGGCAGGAGCGCCAATGTTTCCCGCAAAACTGCGATGCTGATCTGCGCGTTCTGTGTGTTGCCCGTCTTTGCTGCTCCGTACATCCATCATCTTTGGGTCGTCGTAACGCTCGTGGGTGTGGCGGCCGCTGCGCATCAGGGTTGGTCGGCCAATCTCTTCACGCTCCCGTCCGATGTCTTTCCCAAAGCAGCAGTAGCCAGTGTGATCGGCATCGGAGGCATGTCGGGAGCCATCGGCGGCGCCTTGCTGCAGGTTACGACAGGGTACATTGTGAAGTTTACGCACAGCTATGTGCCGATGTTCGTGATTGCGTGCGTCGCATACTTGCTGGCGCTGGTCATCATCCACGGAATTACGCCACGGCTGGCCCCTGCGCGGATCGAATCGTGAAGAAGAAAGGGATCATCGCGTGAGTTTCTATTGCAGCATCGGCGGCACTGACACGGATCTCTCCGGACAGCAGTTGAACGAGCTGCTGGTGGAAGCCCTCGGCAGGCTGGGCGACCGCAAACGTGTCCTCGTGGTCCCGCCGGATATCACACGTCTGCACTCGCGTGCCGGCGAGCTGACCCGTTATGCGTGGGAATACTACGGTGACCGCCTCGAAGCCGTGCTGCCCGCGCTGGGCACTCACGCCGCCATGTCACCTGCTCAGCTGACGCGCATGTTCGGCGTGGTGCCCCAGTCGCTCTTCCGCATTCACAATTGGCGCACGGACATCGAGACTCTGGGCGAGGTTCCGGCGGGATTCATCGAGGAACAATCAGAAGGAAAGTTGCACTATGCCTGGCCGGCTCAGGTGAATCGTCTCATCGCGCATGGAGACTTCGACCTCGTTCTCTCCATTGGCCAGGTGGTCCCGCACGAAGTTATCGGGATGGCGAATTACAACAAGAACATCTTGGTGGGCACTGGTGGGCGCGAGGGCATCAACCGCAGCCATTATCTCGGCGCGGTTTACGGTATGGAGCGCATCATGGGCCGTGCCGACAATCCTGTGCGCCGGGTACTGAACTACGCTTCGGACCGGTTCCTGAAGGATTTGCCCATCGTCTACGTGCATACGGTGGTTGCCCGCGCCGCGAACGGCGGGCTCGCCACACGTGGGCTCTTTATCGGCGACGACGCGGAGTGCTTCCATCGTGCCGCCGACCTGAGTCTGCAGGTCAATTTCGAGATGCTCGACCAGCCGCTGCGCAAAGCCGTCGTCTATCTCGATCCGCAGGAGTTCCACAGCACGTGGCTGGGTAACAAAGCGGTCTACCGCACGCGCATGGCGCTGGCCGATGGCGCGGAACTCATCATCCTTGCGCCGGCGGTGAAGGAATTCGGCGAGGATCGTACCATCGATGCGCTGATTCGCAAATACGGCTATCACGGCACGCCGGCCACGCTCGACGCCGTCGCGAAGAATGCCGATCTTGCCGCCGACCTCAGCGCCGCCGCGCACCTGATCCACGGCTCGTCTGAAGGCCGCTTCCGCATCACCTGGTGCCCCGGCCATCTGACGCGCGAGGAAGTTGAGGACGTCGGCTTTGCCTGGAGGGATCTGAACCAGATGCTGCAACGCTACAACCCTGCAAAGCTGTCGTGCGGATTCAACAGCGTCGACGACGAGGAAATCTTTTTCATCCCCAACCCCGGCCTGGGTCTTTGGGCGCATCGCAACCGATTTTCAAACTGAGGAGTTTATGACCCCCCACGGAGTGGAACTTGGCAAATTCTCGATAGGCGTAGGCGATCGATTCGCTCATCAGGCAAAGGCTCAGCTACGGGCCTGCATCCTGGCAGAGCAGGCCGGTATGGACGTAATCCCCGTCTGGAACAAATCCAACCGCGAGCACAACATCATCGGCTCGGAGCCGTCTTCCGCGCGCGCCGCCGCTGTCGCCGCCGTGAGAGCTTTGGGTTGGAACAAGCCCTATTTCTGCGATGCCGACCACATCAACCTGACCACGGTCGACCGTTTCCTGTCTTCCTGCGACTTCTATACGATCGACGTCGCCGATGCCATCGGGAGGCCCGCCTCGTCTTCTTCCATCGAGACATTTGTCAGGGAACACG
>JASHRH010000144.1 GCA_030037475.1 Acidobacteriaceae bacterium | reverse complement strand
CGAGCGATATTGTCTTTTCATTGCCATCAATCCCTCGTATTCAAGGATGGCCCCGCATCCTCGCGGCAGAGGATAGCGCAATTGACCTGCTCCGGCGCATATCAGGCAAACGTGCGATCCGAGGCGCTCGAATCCGAACGGAATGGCGGAATTTCGAAAAGGTGCCGCATCATGATCCGACACTGTCACGGTCCGCGACATTCGCGACAGGAGAAGGCCTAAGTAATTGATTTCACTAAAGCCCTTGGAATCGTAGCCCAAGCTCCGGCCATTGGCTTGGGCGTGAGGATTAAGTATCGCTGACCGTGTCAAGTGAGCTTTGACGACCTGTTGCGACTAGACAGACCATTCTGAGGCGATCCGGACCTGACTCAAGTTGAGCGCCCGCGCGATCCTGTGCCGAGTCGTCCGGCGGGGCAATTTAGTCGGGAGCGCGCCGCTCGCAAGATATCGCTGAATCTCATTTGGCCGGCGGACTTGGGCCTCGCCAAGTAGAAGACCCCTGCGTAGCGCAAGGTACAGAACGTCCTCGCGTTCAGACCAGCCCTTCTCACGCTCGCGGAGGCAATCGCGCCGCATCGCCCGTCGTGCACCCAACCAATCCTGCGCGCGTGAGGATGCGATCGCACTCCCGCTGAGATGATTTTCGGTCGGAAGCGTGGTGCGCTAATGGCTTCACCAGAAGATCGTATTTCGGTGTCGGGAACTCGGTCGGCGATACGACCCATTCCTTGAGCTCTTCGATTCCTCCCTTCGTGATTGTATATCCTCTCCACACATGCGTGAGCGTAGCAAGGCTGCTATCCTGTCCGAGCATGAACGACAGTGGAGCGTCCAGTGAAAGGCCGGCACGCGCCGTTCAGCCGCAGGTCGCCCTGCGGTATGCGCCGGATCCCGCTTGGGTCGAGGACAATCCGCCTCCGATGATGCCGGAGCGGTCGCTGGAGGACTTTACTGACCAGGGTGTGCTTCGCATCCTCCAGGACACACAGCTCAATCTCACCGAGCCTGGTGTCGCTGTCCATATGCGAGTCCTGCAGCGCGTCTTGACGCGCGCCGGCGCCGAGCGCGCCGCGAACCTCGCGATCGAATTCGACCCGGCTTACGAGCAACTCGAAATCCACTCGATCCGCGTCTTGCGCGGCGAAGGCGCCGCCGAATATGCGCAGCCCGATGCGATGCAGCTGCTGAGACGGGAGTCCCAGCTCGAGCGCCTGGCCCTCAACGGCCGTCTGACGGCTTCATTCGTCGTTCCAGACCTTCGCGAGGGCGATCAGCTCGAAATCCGCTTCACGCAGTTCAGTGCTCATCCTGCTCTGTCCGGACGCTACGGCGGTTGGCTTATTTTCAATGCGTACGCCCCGTGGGTCGAGACACGGCTGCGACTCATTCACACTCTTTCGCGACCGATCACGCTTGAGCCATTCAACTCACCGCCGGCACCGCAAGCGAGCGCGGTAGAACGATCTGGAGCCGGCGCTTTGGTGACTGCAAAGACGCGGCGCGCTTGTACGTAGCGGGCGCACGCCATCTGGGGCTCGACGTCCGTGCAGCGCTCGTTTCGACCACTCACGGCATGAGTCTCAATGACTTCCTGCCGTCGGCTCATGTCTTCAACCACGTGATCGTCCGATTGCGTATCGCTGAGGCCACCTATTGGCTGGACCCTACATTGCCGTCGCAGGCCGGGGCGCTCCAACAAGTCGCAATACCGCACGCGGGCTGGGCGCTGCCCTTGACGACCGAAACGGAAGCGCTCGAAGCGCTGCCCGTCGCCGTACCCGTTGAGCTCGTGCATTGCGAGGACCGGATCGTGCTCGGGCCGAAGGCCAATTCCCCAGCGCACATCGAGCGCCGGATCGACTTCAGCTTCTGGGCAGCGGACAACGTCCGTCATCGCATTGCAAACGATGGAACCGCAAAGCTCGCAGCGCAGCTACTGCAGGAGTTGCTTGGTACCTGGCCTCGCGCCGTCGAAACCAAGCCCACTTCATTCGAGGAGGACTCGCGCACCAATCAGCTGACGGTGAGATGCACTTACGATATTCCCCAATTGTGGAGCCTGGCTCGAGATCGCCGACGCTGGGCTATGTCGCTCGTCGACACGGTGACGAATAAGGAGCTCGCGAAGCTCCAGGTTCCGCGACGCCACAATGCGATCGTGCTCGGCCGGCCTAGGAGCGTGAGATGGCGCGCGACGGTCGAGATGCCGCGACGCTGGTGGGGGAAAGGCTGGGAACAGGTTCTCGATGCGCCCGGCCTGCGCTTCACGAGCCACCTCAAGATGACCGGCAGAGAGGTGGCCATCGAGCGCGAGCTCATCGTCGGCGCCTGGTCAATCGCCGCCGATCAAACCGATGTCTATCTCGGGGTGGTCACCAAAGCAAGCCAGAACGTGACACAGCTTTTCGCGCGTGTCGAGTTCGGACGGATCGTTTGTCCCAATAATCCCTGGCGTCGACTGCTTGCGAGCCGTTGGCGTCGTGCAGCGCTGCTTGCCATCATCTTCATGATCTATCTGATCGCGATCAACATTCGGTGAACGACCGTAGTTTCACTATCACCCGCCGGGAGTATGCAACGCGTCCATGTGTCTCCGCACGTCGATCATCATGGGGATGCCGCCCTCGATCATCGCTTCGATGGACGTGCGGTTCTGGAAGAGCAGCCCCTTGTTGCGCAGTCGCACCCATCGGTTGGCCATGCTATCGGCGAAGAGGAGATGAGTAACTCTTCTCGGGCAACGACCAAACGTTGTATGCGGCAAAGCGCGGCGACTTGAATCCCACAGGTGCGCATACTCAAACGGCGATTTACGAGCGATGCGCCTCGTCATTCCCGGAATCTCCGGGATTTCAGCCTTTTGCCGCGGCCCGAGCCGAGACAACCTCTCGCGTAATGGCTCAACCCCATCGCAACACAAATCCCGGTGTACGCGCCGGTCATCCACGGCGGAAGCGTCCTGGAATGACCTGGCGCGGAAGGCAGCGGCGCCGGCGGACCGCCGCGCCGATCCCGGGGCTTCCTGTTAAGCACCACGAGCCCTTGTTAGACTGCTCTGCCGCTGGCGCCCGGCGCCAGGGACCCATTGGGGGTCTGGACGCTATAACGCATTGAATTATCAAGAACTACAGGCTCGCCGACCCTGAGACGAAGGGGGCCGACCGAGTCGATGCCATGGCCAATATCTTTCTCTCCTACTCCAGAGCCGACAAGGCACGGGTAGCCCCACTGGTCGGGGCCCTCGAGGCCCAGGGCTGGAGCGTGTGGTGGGATCCGGCCATCATTCCCGGCCAGGAGTTCGACGATCGCATTGCCGAGGAGATCGACAAGGCAAGCGCAGTGGTCGTCGTATGGACACCGGCTTCGGTCGCTTCGCGCTGGGTGCGAGGTGAGGCGCGCGAGGCGGCTGATCGCGGCATCCTGGTGCCCGTGCGTTTCGACAACGCGAGGCTGCCGATCGACGCCCGCGCCGTTCACACCACCGATCTGGACGATTGGCGCGAGGATGCATCGAGCCAGTCCTTCCAGGATCTGCTCTCCGCTTTGTCGCTTCTATTGAAGGACATTCCGCGCGCGCCCTCGGCGGCGGCGCATCGCGCATCGATCTGCGTATTGCCGTTCGCGAACATGAGCGATGCTCGCGAGCAGGAATATTTCTCCGACGGGATCAGCGAAGACATCATCACTGATCTGTCCAATGTTGCCGCTCTTGCGGTCATCGCCCGCAACACCGCCTTCACGTTCAAGGGAAGATCGGTCGAAGTGCCGCAGGTGGCCCGCCAGCTCAAGGTGAGCCACGTACTCGAGGGGAGCGTGCGCAAATCCGGCAATCGCGTGCGCATCACGGCGCAGCTCATCGACGGTACGTCTGGAAACCACGTTTGGGCGGAGCGCTA
>JASHRH010000143.1 GCA_030037475.1 Acidobacteriaceae bacterium | reverse complement strand
CCCAGCACACTGTCCGCGCCGATTGAAGTCGCGCGGTATTCCAGCGCGCCCTCGAAATTCAGCGACCCGCCAATCACCCGGTCGCCTGGCTGCCGCGGCACCGGCACGGACTCGCCCGTGATCAGCGACTCGTCGATAGAACTCACACCCGCCAGCACCACGCCATCCACCGGGACGCGCTCGCCTGGCCGCAGCACGACAATATCGCCCGCGACCACTTCGCCGAGAGGCACTTCGGTTTCACGGCCATTGCGCAGCACCCGCGCCTGCTGTGGCTGCAGCCACATGAATTCGTGCAGCGCATCCAGCGTCCGCCGCTTCGCGCGCGCATCGAGCCAGCGGCCCAGCAGCAGGAAGCCCAATATCAGGAGGACCGCGTCGTAATACACGTCGGGTTGTAAGCCAAGGCACAGAAATGCCCCTGGCGCCAGCGTCGCCGCCAGCGAATACACAAACGCCGCGCCTGTGCCCAGCGCGACCAGGGTATTCATGTTCGTACCGCGATGGATCGCCGCCGTCCATGCCTGGCGGTACACGATCCCACCGCCCCAGATCATTCCCGGCAGCGTGATAGCCAGCATCAGCCACTCGCATCCGTGATGCGGGAGTTGTCCGGCGCCCAGCCAGCCTGGCGCGTTCGCCAGCATCATCACCACTGTGCCGGCTACCAGCGTGAAGATCGCTTTCGCCCGCAGTTTGCCTTCTTCGCCGGGCTGATCTTCGGCTGGCGCGCCCGTCTTCGCGGGCATTCCCGCGTCGTAGCCCGCCTCGCGCACGGAAGCGATCAGATCCTCGGGTTTCGCTCGGTTCGTGTCGAAGCTCACCCGGGCCGAATTGGTCAGCAGATTGACGGTGGCTTCGCGCACGCCTGGCGTTCCGCGCAATGCGCGCTCCACGTGCCCCTGGCAAGACGCGCAGCTCATGCCCATCACCGGCAGCGTCACCGTGCGCACGTCTGCGCGTTTCGCTGTGGCGGCTTCCGGTTTCTCTGCGCTGCTGACCGACATTACTTCTCCATGCCAATTACCGGATAGCCCATCTTCTCCAGCGCGCTCACCAGCGTTCCATCCGGCATCTCTTCCGGCGCCTGCACCCGCGCCGCGCCGATGCGGACTTCACCCACTTTCACGCCGCTCACGCTGCTCAGCGTCTGGCTCACGCGCCGCACGCAGCCATCGCAGTGCATGTTGCCAATCCGCAATGTCACTTCGCGCATAGCCTTCACCTCTTCGTACCATCGTAGATGCGGCAGCAGCCAGGAGGACGCATTCCGAAAGTCACGGGTGGATCCAGAGCACCAGCGCGAGACTCACTACGCTCAGCACAATCGACCACCACGACAGGCGTTTCCCGGCTTCCCAGATCAATCCGCCGGTGCCCAGCAGCAGCGCCATCGGCGAAAACATATAGCAGGCGTATGCCGCGCCCGCGACCCACCACTGCGACGCGCAGCGCAAATTAAAGTGCGCCGCGCGCAACAGCCCCAGCCACAACCAGCCCACGCCCAGGATCACCAGAGCCGCCGTCGCCATGGGATTGGCGTGAATGGCACGCTTCATGCGGTCCGGCACTCCTTCTTCACCGCTCTTCAGTTGGATTCGGCAGGAACCGGTAGCCGACGCCCCGCACGGTCTGCAAATGCCGCGGATTCGACGGATCCTCCTCGATGTAGCGACGCAGCCGCACAATAAAATTGTCGATCGCCCGGGTGTCCGTATCCTCCCGCACGTGCCACACCTGCTCCAGCAGCTCTTTGCGCGAGACGATCCGCTCCCGGTTCTTCACGAGGTAACGCAGCAGGTCCGCCTCCATCAGCGTCAGCCGTACCTTGCGCTCCGGCGCTTCCAGTTCCAGCGCGTCGAAGTCGATCCGCCGCCCGGCAAAGGCGAACTCGACCGGCTCGTCCTGCGCCTCGGTCCCATTCGCCGCCACGGGATGCGGCCATCTCATCCGCCGCAACAGAGCATTGAGCCGCGCGAGCAGCACCGCGAGATCGAATGGCTTGGCCAGGTAGTCGTCCGCGCCCGCAGCAAATCCCCGCACCACGTCTTCCGCACGGCTGCGTGCCGTCAGCATCAGCACCGGGATGAAGTTCTCCGCCGCGCGCAGCTCCGCCGCCACTTCAAAGCCGTTCTTTCCCGGCAACATCACGTCCAGCACCACCGCGTTGAAGCCGCCGCCACGCAGCAACTCGAGCGCCGTCTCGCCGTCGCCAGCCACGGCGGCCTCGTGACCCTCAGCCTGCAGGTTGAACTGCAGGCCCTGCGCCAGGTGTGCCTCATCCTCGACAATCAGAATCCGCGCCATCTCAGCTTCGCAGCTCCTGCTCGTGCAGCTCCGGTTCGGGCACAGTCAGGATTCTCGGTAACTGCAGACTCACCGTCGCGCCCCGTCCCTCGCCTGCACTTTCCGCCGTCGCATCGCCGCCATGCTGCCGCGCAATGGTCCTCACCAGATACAGTCCCAAACCCGTTCCCTTGGTTCGCAGGACATTGCGCGCCGGCACGCGATAGAAGCGCCGGAAAATGCGCTTCAGGTGCGCAGGCGGAATCCCGATGCCCTGGTCCGCAACGCTCACCCGCACCCAGGCGTCATGCTCTATGCTCAGTACCACCGTCACTTCCGGACCCTTCGGCGAATATTTCACTGCATTGTTCAGGATATTCAGAAGCGCGGTCTGCAACTCCTCCCGATCGCCGCGCACCATCATCGGCAGCCGTGTCTCCTCGACTTCCAGCGTGATCGCCTCCTCGTCGAGATGATGCCGCGCGCGGGTGGTGCGCACGCAATCTTCCGCCAGCGCCCGCATCTCCACCGGCATGCGCACATGCGACCGCGCGCGCTGCCCCACTTCGCCGGCCTTCAGCACCTGTTCCACGGTGCCCAGCAGGCGCTCGCTGTCTTCCATCATGCGGGCGTAAAAATCGCTGCGCTGTGCCTCGTCCATCGGCCGCCGCTGCAGCGTCTCCAGATACAGTTTGATCGAGGCGACCGGGGTCTTCAGCTCGTGCGTGACCGCGCTCAGGAAGGCGTCGTGGCGCTCATTGCGCCGCACCTCGCGCACCAGGAAGATGGTGTTCAGCACCAGGCCGGCAATCAGCAGCAGGAAAAATGGAATTCCCAGCGCCATGGGCAGCACGCGCCGCCAGTTCAGCACGATCCAGCCCACATTCAGCACCACAGCCACGCCGATCAGGAGCACGCCCAGCAGCGTGAACAGGACCATATTCCGTTTTCGGCCGCTGATTCGCATAAAAAGCAAAAGCGCCCGCTTGCGCAGGCGCTTCTATTCTCTCAGGTCCGACTACTGACTACCGATGACTGACTACTGGCTCTACGCCGCTCCCGCCGGCTTCGGATTCCGCGGATCGTACTGCGCCACCCTGATCTCCTTCGCCAGGCCGACTTTCTTCAGCAGCCATATACCCCAGTAGTTCACGTCCATCTCGTACCACTTGAGCCCGTGCCGCGCCGAGACCGGATGCGCGTGGTGATTGTTGTGCCAGCCTTCGCCGCCCGTGATCAGCGCCACCCACCAGTTATTGCGCGAGTCGTCGCGTGTCTGGAAGCGCCGCGAGCCCCACATGTGCGTGGCCGAATTCACCAGCCACGTCGCGTGCAGGCCAAGCGTGGTGCGCAGGAAGATCCCCCACAGAACGGCCGGCCATCCGCCGATCGCCAGCAGAATGAATCCCGCGACGATCAGCGGCACGTAGTGGTACTTGCTCAGCCGCACGTAGAATTTGTCCTTCATCAAATCCGGAACATAGCGCGCCAGTGCTTCGGTTTCCGCGTTCAGCGCGTCGCCGGCCATGATCCAGCCTGCGTGCGACCACCATCCGCCGTCGTGCGGCGTGTGTGGATCGCCTTCGTGATCCGAAAGCTGATGGTGCACCCGATGCAGCGCGACCCAGAAGATCGGTCCGCCCTCGAGGGCGAGCGTGCCGCAGACAGCCAGCGCATGCTCCAGCCACTTCGGCACGCGATAGCCGCGATGCGTCAGCAGGCGATGGTAGCTCATCCCGATACCCACGTTGGTCGCGATGATCCACATCACCAGCGCGCAGATCAGGGCCTTCCAAGTGAAGAAGAAGAATGCCGCAATCGCGCCCACGTGGAATGCCGTCATGAAGAGGACCGTCGTCCAGTTCGTGCCCTCCTGAGCTTTGCGCCCCAGTCGCGGCATGGGACGCTCAGGAACAGGGATCGAGCGCGAAAAACTGCCGGAGGCAATGGTCGAAACTTCAGGGATTTCAGTTGGTCGGGTAGCCATGAAAAAGCCATCTCAAAAATGGAATGGGATCGTCGTGCTCGTGTCTAAGCCGGGCGCTCGCGTAATACGATGCGCGACCTCTTTCATCGTTTCACACCGTCATGCGTTGCTGGTGTAAGACTTTTGTAAGCCGCCCGAGTGGTACGCTGGACAGCGAAAATCGTGAACGCGGCGATGTGTGGCGTCCCGCTCCTGACGTTCCTGTAACCCCCTCCGGAGACTCTGAATTCGCGATGAAACCTCCCATCCTGCGCATCATCCGTCGCTCAATGCCGCTCCTGGCCGCCACTCTCTGCGCGGCTCAGATTGCATCCCTTCGCGCCCCGCAGCGGGAAGGCGGCGAAGGACGACGACGAGGATGGAGGGCTGACGCAAGACAACTCAAGGTGGTCAGATCAGCAGCGTAATCCTGCGACAGATGTGAGCGGGGCACACCCGTATGGGGGTCTTTGTCACTTCTGCGCGGGCGCAGCCTCGACGGCAGGAGCGGGTTCCTGTGGCGGGATCAGGGGCAGCTCTTCGGCGACCTGAAGTCCGGCGCTGCGCAGCAACTGGAAGACGATCGGTTTTGTCAGCCGGGTCGCGTCGTATTCGACGCGGATGGTCTTCCACGCTTCGTCAAGCTGGATGCGGCGGATGCCATAGACCTCGCGCATGTTGCCGAGGGCGAACATGGCGGTCTCCGTCGGATGACCTTCATAGCGGTAGAGGACATCGAGCTGGGTCATGGTTCGATGATACCAGGGGCGGTTCACACCACGAGTCACGGGTACCAATGCCAACGGCCCTGGATGAAAACAAAGAACTTGCCAGATGGAGCCTCAGAGCCAGACGAGGGCGTAACTCAAAGGCGGATGCCAGGCCGGAGAAATGGGTTCGTCGCCCGCTCCTGGCCGATGGTCGTTTCCGGCCCGTGTCCGGGGATCACCCGCGTCGTATCGGGCAGCGCCAACAGCCGGTCGTGGAGAGAGCGCAGAATCTGGCGTGAGTCGCCGCCAGGCAGGTCGGTACGGCCGATGGATCCGGCAAAGAGCGTGTCGCCAGCCAGCAGAAGCTGGTCGGGCTCGAAGTAGAGGCAGACGCTGCCCTGGGTGTGGCCAGGGGTGTGCAGCACCCGCGCCGGATGGGTGGCGAGTCCCACGGTCTGGCCTTCTTCGGCGCTCTCGTCCGGCGGGGCAATGTCAGGTGTGGCGATGCCGAGCCAGGCGGCCTGCATATCCATCATTTTCAGCAGCGGGAGATCGCTCTGGTTCAGCAGGATGGGCGCTCCGGTAGCGCGCTTGAGCCTCAACGCGCCGCCGACATGGTCGATGTGGCCGTGCGTCACGACGATCTGCCTGAGTGTGAGCCGATGCTCGGCCAGACGCGCCAGAATCTGCGGGATGTTGTCGCCGGGATCGACGACCATGGCCTCGCCGCCCGGCTGATCGCCCAGCAGCGTGCAGTTGCAGGCGAGCGGGCCGACGGGGAAGGTTTCGAGGATCATAGCCTGATTGTGCTCCCTGCGGCCCGGACATGGCTGAGAAAGCCTGCCCTGCGCGGCCGATACGGGTCAGGCCTCCGCGGCAAAATGTGGGCGGCGACGTCTATTTTCGTGAGGTTTCGTGTTGATCCTCACTTCAGGAGGTGATATGCGCATTTTTCCTCTTCGTTCTCCTGCATCTTTCGCCATCGCCGCTCTCGTTCTTGTTCTCGTTCCGCTGCCGGGAACGGCGCAAACCGATCTCGCCGGAAGCGTCTACGGCGCCTTCAGCGGTACAACCACGGGAAACGGCACGCAGCAGAGCCCTGCGAACCAGGCGGGCGGGCTGATTGAGCTGCGCCATATCGCAAACCCTGTGCTCGGCTTCGAGGCTACCTATTCGTTCAACCGTGCCAACCAGACCTACACCAGTCAACCGAGCGCCTGCCCGGCGTTTGGCTGCACCATTTCGACAGAATCGGTGAGCAACAACGCCCACGAGATCACGGGCGACTGGGTGCCCTCGGTACACATTGCTAACCTGCTTCCGTTCGCCTTGCTGGGTATAGGGGTTCTGCTGGACGTGCCGGCGAGCGGGCAAGCCACAGTTACAACGACGACGCCCTGTACCGGCCTGCCGTGCGGCTGCCCTGTGTGCGCGAGCAGCTCGACGGTTACGACCACCAGCCCGACCCAGACATCGACCAAGACGGTCTACGTGTATGGCGCCGGCCTGGACTGGGGATTGCTGCCGCACATCGGAGTGCGGCTGCAATATCGCGGCAATCTCTACTCCGCGCCGAATGTGACGAAAGTGTTCTCATCCACCAGCACGTTCACGCACACGGCGGAGCCGATGGCCGGCGTCTATTTTCGCTTCTGAAAAGCACAACGGGCAGGCCGCATTGGCCTGCCTGTTGTGGGTTCTGGAGGAAGAACTACTTCTTCGCGGGGGCGCTCTGCGATGAGCCTGACAGCACCGACGTGGAATGGGTCGTGCGGTGCTGGTACATCACCGTCAGCGTCATGGAAGTGATGACGAAGATGATCGCCAGCCAGGTGGTGGTCTTGGTGAGCAGATTCGCCGCGGAACGGGGGCCGAAGGCAGTCTGCGAGCCCTGTCCGCCGAAGGCCGCGGCCAGATCGGCGCTCTTGCCCTGCTGCAGCAGGATGATCACGATGAGCAGCAGGCAAACAATCACATGGACGGCGATGAGAAAATAAAACACTCGACAAAACCTCGGGGCGCGCCGGAAATTTTGGTGCGGAAGGGGGGACTTGAACCCCCATGCCTTTTGGGCGCCACCCCCTCAAGATGGTGTGTCTGCCAATTTCACCACTTCCGCACGGGGAACAATCCTTCAGGAAAGTATAGCAGGGGGCGGCAGGCGCGCTTCGCCGGTTCAAGCCGTCACGCGCAGGCGTGGCCGTGACCGGGTTGCGGCTGAGTGTCGCTGCCGTTCCACCGGAAAAAAGCAGACGTGCCTCCCATGCACATCTGCCCGAAGGCTGAGCTACCGCCGTCTCCAAAATCGCCTGCGCAACGACAGGAGCAACCCGACGATGACACCTGTCACCGCACCGTACAGCAGGATGGGTCAAGCGAAACCAGCGATGCTGTGTCCTTTTAAGGTCGGTTCAAGTGCGGCTTTCTTCCTACCCCAGCACGCCAGCTTCAGGCGTGCCGGGATCCCCGGTTTCTTCGGCGGAAAGCCGCGTCGGGGATTGCGGCTCTGAGATACACCTTCGCCGGTTTCGCTCTAGTTGTCCTTCGCTACCACCCCGAGATCTTCGTTGTCGGCATCGGACGGGTGGCCGTGGGTCGCCCACAAAATACAGACCGCAAAGATCGCCGGAAAGAGCAGAAGAACACCGAATGTGGCGAGAGCCTCGTTCATCGCACCGCTCCCGGCTGTATTCTGCGCCGGGTCCGGTGCGCGGGCGAAGGATTCCGCGGTCCGCACGTGCCGAAAGTAATAAGGCGAAGGGTTGTGAGTCCGGGCCTGAAGGCCCTTCCCTTCGGGCACCTGATTCCTCGGCCTGAAGGCCGGGGCTTCTACCGTCGTGCCACTCTGCGGCACAGGATGGCCCACGCTCGCCGGAGGCGCGTCCATTGGCGAGCGGAGGGACACCCCGCCTGGCGAACTCGTCGGTGACCCTCCGCCCGGTTCGGGACCGCGTGTACCGTTCTCCGCCAGGGAAAGGCAAGAGATTTTGGGAGGCAAGCCTTCTCGCGGCGTGGCAGTTGTTCAGGAGCTGCGGCTGGCGCGACGGTAGACGGTGCGGACGACGTAGTTCTTGCCGGGACCGGTGACCGTGTGCTCGACGAGCAGGCGGCCCTGGCCGTCCAGAACGAATTGCGAGACGTAGCGGTCGGGTCCGCAGAAATGCTCGGCGTCGGCGCGGAGGCTGCCGTCGGGCTCGGAGTGAAAATCCAACCGTTCGAAAAGCTCTCCCGTCTCGGCGAAGAGCACCTCGAAGCCGTTCGCAGGCGGCGGCAGACGCCTGTAACGATAACTCTGGCTGCCCGTGAGAGCGGTTCCGTTGGCCAGGCGAACGCGGGCGGTCTCATCGTAGCGGGCGCGATCGGCGCTGGTGGCAGCAATGTGCGCGCGGCCGGTCATGGTGGCTTTGCCGGGAACTTCGCGCACGAACTTCCACTCCCCCTGCAATCGATCGAGAATGTGCGGCCCGGATGGCGTCATGGGGTTGTTTGCCTCAGTTTATCCGGATTCGCGGAGCCGGGCTCAGCGGCTGTCAGCGCACCACGGACCCGCTCCCAGGTGGTGCTCAGATCCTCGGGCAGCAGGCGGGTTTCGCCCAGGGTGGTCAGGAAATTGGTGTCGCCGGTCCAGCGCGGCAGGGCGTGGAGGTGCAGGTGACCGGCAACGCCGGCTCCGGCGGCCTTGCCGAGATTCAGGCCGATGTTGAAGCCGTCGGGATGATAGAGATCAGCGAGCGCCCGTTCGACGCGCTGCGCCAGGTCCATCATCTCGCGTGCGGCTTCGCCGGGGAGCGCACTGAGGGTACTCTGATGACCGTACGGGACGATCATCAGGTGACCAGAGGTGTAGGGGTAGCGGTTGATGCAGATGTAATTGTGGCGCGCGCGGAAAACGATGCCGCTGGCGCGCTCCGCCGCGCTGCGATCCATGCCGTGCTCGATCGCGTAATCGGTGGCGGCAATCATGTTGCAGAAGACGCAGCCCGTGTCGCCTGACCAGGCACTGAGCTCGCCGGGAATGCCCTGGCGCTGCTGCTTGTCCGCCTGCGTGACGTAGTTGTAGCGCCAGGGAGTCCAGAGATAGTCCACGGGGCGATTTTAGCGCGTCTACCGCGGAGTGCTGGGTTGCCGCGGAACTTCGGAGACCTGCTTCGCGCCCGCCTGCACCTTGCTGTGCCGGAGCGAATAACCGAAGTAGATGAACAGGCCGACGATAAGCCAACTGAAAAAGCCGATTTTGGCGGGGGTGTCGGCGGAGACCATCAGGGCGATCGCGATGATCATGCCGGCGATGGGCACGAACGGCACCCACGGCGTGCGGAAGGGACGCGCGGCGCCGGGCTGCCTTCTTCGCATCACCATCACGCCGAGGCACACGATGGTGAACGCGAGCAGTGTGCCGAGGCTGACCAGCTCGCCGAGGAAGTTGATGTTGAAGAAGGCGGCGAGGAAGGCGACCAGAATGCCGACGGCGATCGTGACGAGCCAAGGCGTACGGAAGCGGGGATGGATGTCGCTGACCCATTTGGGCAGCAGGCCGTCGTGGGCCATCGTGTAGAGGACACGCGTCTGGCCGAGGATCATGACCAGCATGACGGAGGCGAGACCCGCAATCGCGCCGAGGTCAATGAGGAAAACACCCCATGCGGCGCCCACCGCCACGGCTCCGTCCGCGACGGGGGCGGGAGTATTGAGCTGGCTATACGGAACGATTCCGGTCAGCAGACCACTGACGATGATGTAGAGGATAGTGCAGATAATCAGCGAGCCGAGAATGCCGAAGGGGAGATCCTTCTGCGGATTGCGGGCTTCCTGAGCTGCGGTCGAGACCGCGTCGAAGCCAATGTAGGCGAAGAAAACAACAGTGGCGCCGCGCATGATGCCGGACCAGCCGTACTCGCCGAAGTGGCCGCGATTCTTCGGGATGAAGGGATGCCAGTTAAGCATCATGTGGTGCCAGTGACCGAAGGCGAATGTCGCGGCGAGACCGACGAAGATCAGCACCACGGAAACCTTCACCATAACGGCGGCGCTGTTGAAGTTCGCAGACTCGCGGACGCCGATGACCAGGACGGTGGTGACCACGATGATGGCGCAGAGCGCGAAGATGTCGACCCTGGCGGAGAACGGATGGCCGAAGAGGACGGCAGAAATCGATGGCGTGGCGTTAAAGGGCAGATGCACGCCGAAGAAGCTAAGGAGGCTGCTGACGTAGCCGCTCCAGCCGACGGCGACGGTCGCCGCGCCAAAAGCGTATTCGAGGCAGAGAGCCCAGCCGATGATCCACGCAACCAGTTCGCCCAGCGTGGTGTAGCCGTAGGTGTAAGCGCTGCCGGCAATGGGAATCATGGCGGCAAACTCGGCGTAGCAGAGGCCGGCGAAAACGCAGCCGACACCCGCGATCACGTAGGACAGCACGATGCCTGGGCCGGCGAACTGCGCGGCGGCCGTGCCGGTGAGCACGAAAATGCCGGCTCCGATGATGGCTCCGATGCCGAGGGTGACGAGGTTGATAGGCCCCAGCGAACGCCTGAGGGTGTGCTCGCCTTCGGCGCTTGCCTCCTCGTGACAGGCGGAGAGCGGCTTAATCGCAAAAAGTTTAGCCATGATCGGCTGTTCCTCCGGGTATTTCGGTCGCCGCTTGAGAAGCCGCACGGCGCGACCACACGGCAAACACAGGGATGCCGAGCAGCACGATCACCAGTCCGGGCCAGGTATATTGCGGTTTGTAGCGCAATAATACGATACAGATCCACGCGGCCATCACGATATAGATCGCGGGCAGCACAGGATAGCCGATGGCGCGGTAGGGGCGCTCGGCGTCCGGGCGGCGCACCCGCAGGATGAAAAGACACAGAATCGTCAGAATATAGAAGATCAGCTCGGTGCAGATAATGTAGGCGAGCAACTGGTCGTAAGAGCCGGAGAGGCAGAGGAGACAGGTCCAGATAGCCTGCACGACCAGCGCCGCCACTGGGGTACGCCAGCGCGGATGCAGCTTGCCGGCTGATTTGAAGAAAAGGCCGTCGCGGCTCATGGCGTAATAGACGCGAGCTCCGGCGAGCGTGAGGCCATTGGCGCAGCCGAAGGTGGAGATGAGGATGGCGGCGGCCATCAGGTACGCGCCGACGCGGGAAAAGGCAATGTGGAGCGCGGCTGTCGCCACGCGATCGTCGGTAGCGAACTGGATGCCGCGCGCGGAGATTGTGGCTCCGTGCGCATCGCCGTGCAGCGGCAGCGCCACCAGATAAACAAAGTTGGCCAGAATATAAAGCCCGAGCACCAGGCTGGTGCCCAGCGCCAGCGAGAGCGGCAGGTTGCGGCGCGGGTTGCGGACTTCTCCAGCCGTGTAGGTGACGTTGTTCCACGCATCGGCGGAAAAGAGCGAACCCGTCTGCACGACGGCGAGGATGGTCAGCACGCCGACCATCGCAACAGGACCGCCCATGCCCACCTGGACCGGATGCAGCGTATGCCATCCGGCACCGCGCCAGAAATTCGCTCCGAAATTGGCGTGGATCGCGCCGATGGCGCGGCAGAAGAGGAAGCCGATGACGACCAGGCCGAGCAACGCTGCGGTCTTCGCCGTGGTGAAGATGTTCTGGACCAGCGCGCCCGTCTTAATGCCGAAGATATTGACGGCGGCCAGCAGAACGATAATGACGATCCCGGCCAGATTCGCGGTGTTCAGGCCGATGTCCATATTGCCGAGCACCATGGGCCCGACATACCAGACCGGTACGTGAGCGATATGCCAGATCCAGTGACTGGAGGAGACCGTCGGGAAAAAGACGCCGAGGAATTTGCCGAAGGCAACGGCAACGGCGGCGATGGTTCCGGTCTGGATGACGAGAAAGAGCGTCCAGCCGAAAAGGAAACCCCAGATGGGCCCGAGCGCCTCGCGGAGGTAGACGTACTGCCCGCCGGCTTTGGGCATCATGGCGGCCAGCTCGCCATAGCTGAGCGCGCCGATGATCGTCATGACGGCGGTGACCACCCAGGCGCCGATCAGCAGTGCGGGCGAGCTGACGTCGCGGCTGATATCGGCGGGGACGATGAAGATGCCGGAGCCGATCATCGATCCAACCACGATGGCTGTGGCACTAAAAAGGCCGAGAGAGGCAACCAGTCCGGTTTTGGACGGCGTAGTACCGGAGACGGTTTCGGCTGGGGAACTCACGCGTCTTTCAGTTCTACTTGAAAATGGCGAGAAAGTCTCGAACGGATTTGGCCGCGGAGCCGCCGGGAGCAAAAATCGCGGAAATGACGGCGACGGAATCCGCGCCGGCGTCGTATACGGCGGGGGCATTGTCGGCGGTGATGCCGCCGATGGCGACCAGCGGCTTCTGCGTGAGGGCGCGAGCACGCATGACGCCTTCAATGCCGATCACCGGGCTGGTATCGGATTTGGTGAGGGTCGAATAGACCGGCCCGATGGCGATGTAGTCCACCGGCTCGCGATCGGCGGCGAGAACCTGCTCGTCGGTATGTGTGGAAAGACCAACGAGGGCGCGGCGGCCGAGCAGGGCACGTGCCTGTGCCGGAGAAAGATCCGTCTGGCCGACGTGGACGCCGTCCCATCCGGCGGGGACCACCAGTGCAGGACGGTCGTTCAAAATCAACCGCAGGCCGGGCGCGGCGTCACGCATGGCGAGCGCATCCTGCGCGACCAGCACATCGTCGTCGACCTTGTTGCGGTACTGGAGGATCTCCACGCCGACCCGGGCCAGCTCGCGGGCCAGAGAACGCAGCCGCGTCCAGCGCGCTTCACAGCCCGGATCGCAACCGGCCAACGCCAGGCTGGCGTCGAGGATGGGATAGAGCACTGGGAAGCGGGCGGCTTTCACGCTGCGCGACGAGGAGGAGGGCCGAGGGACCGAATTAATCGACGAGTTCTTTTTGAGAGGCACTGCTCAACAGAAGATCGCGGATTGCACCGGATTGCAAATCGCGTTTGCAAACAGAAGAGGCTCCCCGGGACATTGGGGAGCCTCTCTCAAACTGGTCTCATCAACAGGATTTCGACTTCACTGGGCAGCATGCGACCCGCTTCGATGGCGGGTCGCACTCGAGCGATGTTCGAGCATGTTCAGCGAGTTAGCACAGCAAGTGGAGAAGCTTGGGATGTGACGGAGAATCGTCGGGCGGGAAGGTTGCGCAGCAAACAGGAAAAACTTACCGAACGCTGACGACGGCACGGGAATCGCCTGCGACTTCGAGGAATGGTTGCCGAGAACCGCTCAATTGAAAGGAACGGAAGCTGCGGGCTTGCCCAGAGCCAGCTGTTCCGGACAAACGTGCTTCTTCTCGATGCGCAGCTTTTCTTCCGTGGTGGAGTACGCGCCGAGGGTGGTCATGCAGTAGCGGCAGACCAACAGAGTGGCAAGCTTCCCAGCGCGTACCGGCGGAAGCTGGGTGGGGATAACGTGAGTCGTCTTCACAGAAGGAAGCATCGCAACCTCTCCTCGGACAGGAGCGCGACGGGTGGGTCCTGAACACCTCATGATGTACTTTTCGCCTCAGAACGATCCAGTTACCGAAGTACCGAGGCCGGAGTTCTGGTGTTGAAGGGCGACGAGCAAAGCCGTGCAAGGCAGGGCGCACCGATTGCGTCAGCTATTCAAGCAAATGGATGCGAGCGGAACAGCGCAGGTTTGGCCGGAAACGCCCGGAATCTGTGGAAATCTTAAAGATTTCTAATGCGCAGCCGATTGATCCCGGCAAGGGAGAACGTATGGCTGCGACGACCCTCAACCTGGACGTGAGTCCGACGGTCCTGCTGGGCTGTTCCGACCCCGGCACGACACAGTATCTGACGGCGATGCTGGACGGCTGGCATTATCCGGTGGATGTGGCTGACAACGGGGCTACGGCGCTACGCCGGATGCAGAGCTCGGCTCCCCCGGAGATCGCGCTGCTGGACATCAGTCTGGCGACTCCGGGAGGGGTGGAGATTGCCTGGGCGGTGCGCCGGCGCCAGGCCGCGTTGCGCCCATGGCTGGTTCTGCTGAGCGACCGGCCCGGAAAGGATCGGATGCGCGTGGCGCTCGAGGCCGGCTGCGACGATTTCCTGATCATCCCACCCGATCCGGAAGAGCTGAAGGTGCATCTGCGCGTGGCCGAGCGGGTGCTGGCTCTGCAGCACCAGATCCAGAAGCAGTCGGCGGAATTGCGCTACCGAGCTACCCATGATGGGCTGACCGGGCTGTGGAACCGGGAAGCGCTGCTGAGCCTCATCTTCCAGGAGACGGATCGCGTGCAGCGGATGAAAACGCCGCTGAGCCTGCTGCTGATGGACCTGGACGATTTCTCGCGGATCAATCACAACTACGGCTACGATTCGGGCGACCGCGTGCTGACGGAGCTGGCCAATCGCTTTCGCCGGCAGCTGCGCAGCTACGATCTGGTTGGGCGCTGCGGCGAGGACGAATTCCTTCTGGCGCTGCCGGGATGCAACCGCGAAAACGCGATGTCCCTGGCCGAGCGCGTGAAGGATGCCATTCTGGCGCGGCCCTTTGCCGTGAATGGCGAGGCGAGCACGCTGACGGCGAGCTTCGGCGTGGCGGACAGCGCCGGCCGTTCGCCGCTGGTGGTGCTGCGCGAAGCCGAGCGCGCCCTGGCCGAGGCCAAGCTGGACGGGAAGAATTGTGCCCGCTGCTATGCGCCTCCGGCGCCGCTGGGCATGGCGCTGATGCAGGAGAGCGCAGGCGAGGCGAGCGGCGGAGCCGTTCGCTGCAACGCGGCGGGGTGAGAAGCGATCCGCCCTGAGCCGGCCGCGACAGGGGTTCGATGTGAGGCGGCCCCGGCTCTGGCTCCGCTCCGTTTTTTTTCGCGCTGTAAACTTGCCACGTGAAACGCCGTCTATCTCGGTGCATGGAAGAGATGGCCACGACCTCGGCGAGCATGCTCACCGGGGATTCCGGGTCCGGCAACGAGTTCGCCCTGGAGAAACGAGAACAGGCCATGCTGGAGCTGGCCGACTTCGATGAAGTCGTGCGCGTCTACCGGTCCCGCATCCTGCGTTTTCTGCTGTCGTCGCTGACGGACCGCGATGCTGCCGAGGGGCTGACTCAGGAATGCTTCCTGAAGGCGTGGCACGCGCGGCACCAGTTCCGCGGCGAGTCGAGCGTGGCGACCTGGCTGACGCGGATTGCGGTGAACCTGCTGCGCGATCATCTGCGCAGCCGGAGCCTGCGCTTCTGGCAGAGGACCCGCGGGGCAGCGCTGGATCCGATGGATATCAGCGACTGGCTTCCCGACGGGCGCAGTTCGCCGGAAAGCGTCGCGCTGGCGCGGGAGAAGGTCGCGGCGGTATGGCGGGCGGTGGAGAAGCTGTCCACGCAGCAGCGCACGGTGTTCGCACTGCGATTTGTGGAAGAGATGGAGCTGGAAGAAATCGCGGAGACGCTGGAGATGAACCTGAGCACGGTGAAATCGCACTTATACAGGGCACTGGCGATCGTGCGCGAACGAATGGAGGCGGGGCAATGAAAATCCGCGGCAAAACAGAGGAGATGGAGACGCGGGAAGAAGTCCGCGAGATGGCCGAGGCGCTGAGTCTGTTCGGGTCGGCAATGCGGCATATGGCGGACCGGCGCGCGGAGCGAATGGCGGCGCCCGCGCGCT
>JASHRH010000142.1 GCA_030037475.1 Acidobacteriaceae bacterium | reverse complement strand
ACCAGAAGACGCCGCAGCCGCAAACCTCGCACACCGGCGAGAAGCGCGTTGAATTCGGCGGCGTGATCTATGCGGAAAGCGCCGACAAAGCCGCCCGTTTCATCCTCGACTGCAATCAGAACCTCACTCCCCTGATCTTCCTCCACGACGTCAACGGCTTCATGGTCGGCCGCGACGCGGAATGGTCCGGCATCATCCGCTCCGGCGCGAAGATGGTCACTGCGGTTTCCAACTCCGTTGTGCCCAAAATCTCCGTCGTCATCGGAGGCTCGTTCGGCGCGGGCAACTACGCCATGTGCGGCAAGGCCTACGATCCGCGTTTCATCTTCGCCTGGCCGACGGCGCGCTACGCGGTGATGAGCGGCGACTCGGCCGCAAACACTCTCGTCGAAATCCGTATCCGGCAACTGGAGCGGGACGGCCGCAAGCTTTCCGACCAGGAGAAGCAGGATCTGCTCGCCTCCATCAAATCCACCTATGAGGCGCAGACCGACTGCCGGTACGCGGCGGCGCGGCTGTGGGTGGACGGCATCCTTGACCCGGCAAAAACCCGCGACGTCCTGCTTGTCGCCCTCGAAGCGGCTTCCCTGAACCCGGACGTGCCCAAATTCAATCCCGGCGTTATCCAGACCTGAGCACCCCTGCACGATTGTGGGCGTGACGCCGCCGTGGTTTCGTGGGACAGAGCCGTTCTTTGCGCCGGCGTTTTATGTGCCGATCGTCGATGAACACGATTACGGCGTCGCTTCAGACGACGTACCCGAAAGATGATGCGGGACTGCAGTTCGGGGATTACAGGCTTGGCTCGAGGCTCGGGTTCACAGGTCGGGCTGCTTGCGGGCGCGGAGTATTCTGATCTCATGCCGCCTGCGAGCCAGCCGCGCAAGCCCGCGCGAGCGCGCAAGTTGCGCGTACCGAGCAGGTCCAAACCGATCCATGCGCTCTGGCCGCTGCTGTTCTGCGTAGCGCTCGATCCATTCCTGGTTCGGGCCGCCAGTATTCTCGCGCTGGAAGGTCCCAAACCCTTCACCCTGCTCTTTCCCTGGGTGGAGTTCGTGCACTTGCCCATTTTTCATTTCACCGGCGAAACGATGAGCACGATCTCGCAGTGGGTGCTCTATCTACAGTTCCCGGTTTACGGACTGCTGATGACGCTCAGGTCTCGCGCCGATAGACGCTGGAGAGCGCTGAATATTGGCCTCGCCGTGCATTTCGGCGGCATTCTGCTGGTGGAGATTTTGTCGTACTTCCGGCCATGAACCGCACGTCGTCGTTTCCCGGCCCCTGCAGGCTCCCAGGAAAGCCGCGCCCGGCATGATCCGCCGTCGGAGGCTGACGTGGCTCATGCTGACGCAACTGCGTCTGCGCTTCCTGCTGGCATTTGTGGCGCTGCTGCTGCTGTGCGGCGCGCTGACCCTGGTGTTTCTGGTGGCGTGGCACCGGCGCGGCGACACCTACGCGCTGGCGCTGGGCGCCCTGCTCAGCTTCTTCGCCTCGGTGATCACGGCCATGGTGACGCTGATGTATCTGCACGTCTCGCGGCGGTCGCTGGCGGCAGCGGAAGCGGCGATCGCGCTCGAGCGCGAGCAGTGGCAGGCGCGCATCACGGTGCAGCCGCGGTTCTGGATGGGCATCCGGACGGAGACTGCCGGGCGCGTGGATGCGCGCTTTGCGCCGCGGCCGTTGAGCATCACGTATCGGCGCGACCGTGCCGACGGAGGCGAGTCGTTCTACGACACGGTGGCGTGGCCGCAGATCGCGGTCGACGTGTGGAACGACGGCGAGCGATCCTTCCGGCTGGCTGGGTATCGACTGTGGGTGCGCAGCGAGGAGCATCTGGCCATCGAGCGGCCGCTTTCCGGTTTCGTCGTGCCGCCGAATGAGCTGCGATCGTTTCCGGTGACGCAGGAGCTGATCGCGCTGAGCGTGCGGCAGCGGCAGTTCGCGGAGCGCTACGAGCGGCCTCCGGCAGAGGAAACAGTGGTTGGGCTGCGGCTGATGTATTCCGACTGGCGCGATGATAACCGTTCGAGCCGCGACGACTTTTATCTGCTGCTGTGCCCGCCGCTGGCAAGGGAGTTCCGGCTGGAGCGCGTCGAGCGGTCTGGGCGTGTGGAGCGCGCGACGCTGGGCGCTCCTGATACCCTGCTCCAGTGAGCGAGGCGGTAAAGATCATCGAGTGTCCGCGAGATGCGTGGCAGGGACTGCCGAAAGTGATTCCCGCGGAGACGAAGGCAGGCTACCTGCGCGCTCTGGTGGACGCCGGCTTCCGCCATATCGATGCAGTTTCTTTCGTCTCGCCGAAGGCTGTTCCGCAGATGGCCGACTCCGAGCAGGTCCTCGACTATCTCGATCCGCCTCCGGGCGCAGAGATCATCGGGATCGTGGTCAACCCGAAAGGCGCGGAGCGGGCGATTGAGGCGGGCGCCGTGTCAACGCTCGGGTTTCCGTATCCCATCTCGCCGGAATTTCTGCGGCGGAATCAGAAGCAGTCGCCGGAAGACGCGCTGGAGGCGCTGGAGGCCGTTGGGCAGGCTGCGTTCCAGGCGGGACTCGGCCTGGTCGCGTACATTTCGATGGCGTTCGGGAACCCGTATGGTGATCCGTGGAGTCGCGACGAGGTAATCGCCGCGTGCGACCTGCTCAGCGATTCCGGGGTAACACAAATTTCGCTGGCCGATACCGTGGGACTCGCGAGCGCGGCGCAGATCGCAGAGGTGGTGACGGCGGTTCTGAGTTCGGTGGAAAAAGGCATCGAGATCGGCGTACACCTGCATGCGCGCCCGGATGAGGCTGCCGGGAAGGTCGCGGCGGCGTATCGCGCCGGATGCCGGCGTTTCGATATGGCGATGGGCGGCCTGGGCGGCTGCCCTTTTGCGCAGGATGCGCTGGTGGGGAATATCGCGACCGAGTCGGCGCTGGCGGAACTGGAGCGACTGGGAGCGGATTTGCCTGCGTTCACGTCCCTCGACAGCCTGCGCTCCGCTGCCGGAGAAATCCAGCGGCAGTTCGGTCCTGTGGTGCAGTGAAGGGCTGCAACGACACTTTCTCTTGCAGCGCGCGGATGACGCGCAGAGAACCCATCGCCTTCCGGAAGAGACAGAGGTCGCGACTACAGAATCAGAGGGCGCTGCGCTCGCTCTGCGGCGATCCGACGCATTCGCTCGCGGCCTGCGTCACATTCGTGGCGCGGCGATACCCAGCTCCACGCTTCCGGACCAGAAACTGCTTGCGGCACATCGCACACTCCCACGGATAGAATCCAAAAATTGGAAAGAGCTTCTTCCGCAGAAGGCCTCGTCTTGCAATGCGCGACAATTGCTCATGCCCGCAACCGGGGCAAACCAATTTTGTTCTCATCGTCCTCTCGTCCAGACCGCAGCGGGAGGCACGCACGCAATGCCTCTTTCCGCCGGTAATAGCCCGGGAGCCTGTGTCTGACACACCCCTGGGGAAATTGCAGCGACTGACGATCGTCTTGAACAGTATCCTAACGGAAGGTCCATGGCAACGTCCGTATTCGGTACAGGTCCTGTAATCCCACGAAAGTGCCAGCGCAGGCTTCTCCGTATCCGGCTCGGCGGCCTGGCACCGGAGGGCGACCCGTTGCTCCAGGGAGCGGCGCGGCTCCTGAAATCCAGAAGCCATTAGACTGGAAGCGATGATTCCCACACTGGAATGGACCTCTGAAGGCGTCCGCTTCCTCGACCAGACCCGTCTGCCGCTGGAAGAGGTGTACGTTCTGGCCACGAGTTACCAACAGGTAGCTGACGTCATCGCCACGATGGTAGTGCGGGGAGCGCCAGCCATCGGCGTGGCCGCGGCGATGGGCCTGGCGCTGGGAGTGAGGAACAGCTCCGCTGCCAATGTGCCTGCGCTGGCCGCAGAGTTCGAGACGATGTGCCGGACGCTGGCCGCGACGCGGCCCACCGCCGTCAACCTTTTCTGGGCGATCGAGCGGATGAAGCAGCTCTTCGCGGATGTGGCTGGACGGCCGGGTGCGACCGTCGGCTCCGTGCGGGATGCGCTGATTGCCGAAGCGCAGCAGATGTACGACGAAGACATTGCCGCCTGCCGTCAGATGGGCGCCTACGGCGCGCCGCTGCTGCCTCAATACGGAGGTGTCCTGACACACTGCAACGCCGGGGCGCTGGCCACCTGCGGCTACGGCACTGCGCTGGGAGTCATCCGCGCAGCCGTGGAACAGGGCCATGAAATCCATGTCTTCGCAGACGAAACCCGGCCGTTTCTGCAGGGCGCGCGGCTCACCGCCTGGGAGCTGATGCACGACCATATCCCCACCACGGTGCTGTGCGACAACATGGCAGCGAGCCTGATGCGACAGGGCAAAATCCAGGCCGTCGTCGTGGGCGCGGACCGGATCGCCGCCAATGGCGATGTGGCCAACAAGATCGGCACGTATGGCGTTGCCGTCCTGGCGAAGGAGCACGGCATCCCGTTTTACGTGGCCGCGCCGTGGTCGACGATCGATCTGCGCACGCCGAATGGCGAGATGATTCCAATTGAGCAGCGCTCAGCTCGGGAAGTGACGCATCACGCCGGCAAACAGCTGACGCCGAATGGGGTGGGCATCGAGAACCCCGCCTTTGACGTGACCCCTGCGAAATACGTGACGGCGATCATCACGGAACGCGGCGTGTTGCGGCCGCCATACGCGGAATCGCTTTTACAACCGGCGCGTGCCGCTGCCGTCTGAACGCCGGGGCAGCCCGTCCTCAGGTTCGCTGCAGCCATTGGGCCCAGGGGTAAAGCAGCAGGAATAAAATGACCGCCAGCACCAGGATGTCCGCATAGAGCAGCAGGAGCACGCCGCCGTGATAGAAGCTCCAGCGGCGCCGCAGACAGCGGGTGGTCTCGAAAGTACCGAGCAGCGCACCGGCCGCCGGAATCAGCATCCAGGCCGTCGCGTGCACGTTCGGAAATCCGACGCACGCCAGGGCCATGGCCAGGCTGCCCAGTACGAGCGCGGTTCCCCGAAGCAGCGAACTTGCTCGTATATTGAAAACGGCAGGACGCATGACCATGACTACTCTATCGAATTCGCCGACCAGTCCGGCGCAGGCCAAACGCGAGCAGATTGTGCGCCGCGTCGCCCGCGAACTGCGCGATGGGTTTTACGTGAACCTGGGGATCGGCCTACCCACGCTGATCGCGAACCATGTTCCGCCGGGCATCGAGGTCGTTTTGCAGTCTGAGAATGGGATGCTCGGTGTCGGGCCCTATCCGCACGCTGGCGAGGAGGATCCTGACCTGATCAACGCAGGCAAGGAGACGGTCACGGCGCTGCCTGGCGCGTCGTTCTTCTCGTCCGCCGATTCGTTTGCCATGATCCGCGGCGGGCACATCGATCTGAGTGTGCTGGGCGCCATGGAGGTCGATGAGGAAGGCACGCTGGCCAACTGGATGATTCCCGGCAAGATGGTGAAGGGCATGGGTGGCGCCATGGATCTGGTAGCCAGCGCGCGCCGCGTGATCGTCGCCATGGTACACACGACGAAGGAGGGCGCGCCGAAAATCCTAAAGAAATGCACGCTGCCGCTCACCGGTGTGCGCGTGGTGGAAACGATCGCGACCGAAATGGCGTGGATTCGCGTAACGCCGGAAGGCCTGGTGCTGGAGGAGATCGCGCCGGGGTTGAGCGTGGAAGACGTGCAGCGGGCGACGGAGCCGAAGTTGAGAGTGAGCCCGAGCCTCAGGGAGATGGAGGCGTAGCTCCTTGCATCTGCCCGACCTCGGCGACATTCACGATCAATACCTGGCGCTGGCGCGTTTGGCGTGCAACGGCAGCCGACTCGACGCCGAACCGGGGCTCGGCGGCAGACTACTGCTGCGCGTTGGGTTCGATGCGAAAGGGATCTCGGTCCTGATCGCTGCCGGCCTGGCCGGAGCAGCCGCGCTCTGCGTCGATTCGGAGCCCGAGCTGCTGCGCGAGGGACTGCGGCACGGCCTCTGCGATTTTCTGGTCGCCGACCTGAGCGAGGCGCTGCGCATCCTGAAGAACCAGATCCGCCAAAAACGCGCGGCCCTGGTTTGCGTCGCCGCGGATCCCGAAAGGCTATTGGCGGAAATGGCGGAGCGTGGCGTGCAGCCGGACCTCCTTTCGGTCGAGATTTCCGGGGCGTTGCCGGCGGCAGCCTTTCGCGAACGGGGTACGATGCCGGTTCCGGCGGCGTACGCCGACCCCGAGACCGAGCGGGTGATGTGGTCTGTCGAAATGGAGGCCGTGCGCATTATGCCGCGACTGGCAGAGATCGCTGCAGCAGCTCTGGACGAGGGGCGCGAGGATACTGCGGCCAGACGGCACTGGCTCACGGATGCGCCGCGCTGGCTGGGCCGTTCCTGGGCCGGACGCCAGTGCGTGCGGATGACGTCCAGCGAAGCGGGGGCGTTTACGCGGGAGGCGCGTGCTGCGTTTCCAACGGTTTCCATCTCGCTCGACCGGCGTCGGAGCTGATATCTTCCGCCCGGCGGCCAGCCGGCGCATCTTTTCCACTGCGACTGGAGTCTTATCGGTATACGATCCTGCCCATGGAGGGCCCCCACCGCATGGGTTCGCAACCCGATTCTGCCGATTATGCCCCCGAACCCGTGCCGCAATCTCCGGAAGAGATCCAGGATGAACAGCGCCGGCTCCGCCGATTACAGATCATGGTGAACATGGTGATGTCGGTGATCGGCCAGGACCCCTCAATCACCGTGGATGAAGCTTCGGAGATGGTGGCCGATACGCGCCGCGCGGCGCTGGCGATGTTTCCCGGCAAGGAGCTGGCCTTCGATCTGCTCTATCGCCCACGATTGCAGCGGCTGATGCGCGAGCGGTTTCGGATCCATTAGCGGGGACGGCCGCAATTCGGACGCGCCGCTATTTATCGCTCAGCGAAGTCAGCCGGAAGGTAATCGTTCCCCAGAAGAGGCGAGCCCGCATTTGCACCGGGATGTGCCGCGCGTCATCCGTGTACCAGATCCAGATGTTGCCCCGCGCCCTGACCACGCCGCTCGAGGCCGCGGGCTGCACGCGAATGGTGTGATACGTCCCCAGCGGTGTCTGCACGATTTCTTTGGCTTCAACGTTCATGCTGACGACCACCGTGTGCAGCGAATCGCCCAGCGGCACCGGAAACCGAGTGCCTGGGATCAACGACTGTGAGGCGGGATAGAAGATGGCCGAGAGCAGATCGGTGACGCACGGGCCAACCGGCGCGTTCTGCTGTTTGTTCGTGTTCTTCACCAGATTGCGTTCGGTCAGGAGGCGCGTGCCCTGCGCGTAATTGAAGGTGAGGTCCGTATTCACGCGGCGGCGGCCCTCCTGAAGCTGCTTGGAGAAGCCATACGAGCAGCCGGTCGCGCGATTGAAGGAGGACTGGAAGCGGTCGGCGACCCGGTAGATGAGGTTGATCGCGCCCAGCGTGTCCGCGGTGGCCGTGACCTTCTCCACAGCGCCCTGCTGCTCGAGGTGCAGCGTGGTGGTTCCGGCGGGAAAGACGCGCCAGTCTACGGAGTAGGTGAGCGTTTGCCGCGCGGGAAAGCTGTAGCTGGGCAGCGGCGGCGGCAGAGGCGGAGCGGACAACTTCGTGGAGGGAATCTGCGCGACGGCCAGCAGCGGTGCCGCGAGAAAGACGGGCGCGGCGGCTCGGAGGGTGCGAGACAGCATGCGCGCGATTCGTGGGTTCGGCGGGAGCAAGTGAGCCAAAATCCGGGCTAATCCTTTATTTCAGAAATATCCACTTCAGAATGAGAGCAGCATACAGGCCCGCAGCCCCTGTCAGGGCATTGTATTCGCGATGCTTCCGATACAGCGCCCCGGAAAAAGACGCGGGCGCGGCGGTTCCGGTTGCCGCGGTGAACCGTGGAAGCAGGCGCGGAACGTGTGCCGCGTAGGCGTTGAACTGCGGGAAAGTGGAGCGCAGATACTGCTCTTCCGAGCGGATGACGGGCAGGTAGATGACCAGGAAGAGCACCACGAGGACAATGGCGACCCAGATGCTCCGCGCGGCGAGCGCGAAGCCGAAGGCGATGAGCATGGATCCGAGATAGAGCGGATTGCGCGTATGCGCGTACGGTCCGGTCACCGTCAGCTCGGCATTTTTCTTCACGTACCCGGATGCATAGCCGCGCAGCCACAGCCCGGGAACGACCAGCGCCAGGCTTGCCGTCAGGAACGCGGGGGTGGGCCGCGCCAGCCACAGGAAGAATGCCGTAAAGGCGAAGCCAAGCGGAACGCGGATGCGCCGCGCCACGCGATGCCAGGTCACGAGCGTGTCTCCCGCAGCAATTCGAGCGCAGCCACAGTCACGTCCTCGGCAGTGATGGTCAGCAGGCCCGCCTCCGGTTCGCTGCGGCGCGTGTGATCGCGCACGCTCTCAGGATGCCGCAGCACGCGGCTGGGCGTGTGAAATGGCCCGTTGCGCGCTGGATCCGTAGGCCCATAGATGCCCACGACCGGCTTGCCCAATGCGCAGGCCAGGTGGAGAGGACCGGTATCTCCGGCAATCACCAAAGCCGCGCGGCGCGTGACAGCGATCAGCTCCGCCATATCCAGGGGGAGTGCAGTCGCCGCTCTGCTGCTGCTCTCAGCAATCTGCCGCGCCAGATCTTCTTCCGCGGGGCCGGAGTTCACGACCACGGTGTACCCCGCTTCTGCCAGGCGGCGCGCCACGTTGCCATAGCGTTCCGGCGGCCAGCGCTTGGCGCCCCATCCCGCACCGGGACTGAGCAGGACCAGCGGCTGCGGCAACTGCGCCGCACGCGCTTCCGCCGCGGGATCGCGTGGCAGGAGCGGCAACGGGATCGGGAGGTTCTCGCCGGCAATGGCGTTCGCCACTTCCACGGACTGCTCGATCACATGCACGCCTCGAGTCTCCACGCGCTCGTTGAAGAGCCAGCGCGCCACGCCCTCGCGCGGCTGTGCCTCACCCACAATGCGGTCCGTTCTCGCCCAGCGCGCCACTATGGCCGCGCGCACCGCGCCCTGCATCTCCACGGCAACGTCGTACTGCATCGCGCGCACTTCGCGCCGGACACGGGCCATGTCCTTCCAGGTGGCGGGACTCAGAGGTCGCCGCGCCCACTGCCTGGCCGGAACGATGTGCAGCTGGTCGACCACAGGCATGCCCGAAGTGCGTGGCTCGCCACCGTTCGCGCAGAAGAGGCCGCGCCACTGCGGCTCAATGGCCCAGCCGATCACCCACTCGGGATGCGCCTGGCGCAGCGCGGTGACTGCGGGCAGAGAATGCAGGATGTCGCCCATCGCTCCCAGACGCACGACGAGCAGACGCAGTGGCTTTGCTGTTGTGGACAATCTTCTTATTTTCTCATGAGGGTTGCGGCGCCCAGCCGCGCCAGCAGCGCCTCCATGACCGATGCCTCATCCACGAGGCGCGCCGTCAGCTTCGCCGTGCGCAGGGGAGCCGTGGCTTCCAGTTGTTGCCGCTGCTCCGGCCGGAGCCGTACCCAGTCTTTCTCCGTCGTCAGCAGCGCCTCGGCGCCGTGCCGCTGCGCCAGCGCCGTGAGTTTGGCGATGTCCCCGGCTGTGTAGGCATGATGATCGCGCCATGCGCACGCCTCCACGACGTCACGACCCTGCCGGCGCAGTTCGGCGAAGAACTCTTCGGGACGCGCGATCGCACAGAAGGCGAGGACGCGGCGCTCTTCGGGCACTTCGACGGTTCGGCATACCCACCAGATGGGGCAATCGCAGCCGCGGCGGCGCAGCTCGGCCTCCAGGTCGCTGTCTTCTGCGCGCAGCGCGGCGAAATGCGCGCGGCACAGAGCGTGGAAGTTCTCGCGCAGGCGGCCCGCCGGGAGCAGGTGGTCCGCGAAATCGCTGCGGTGGAGAACCACGATGTCCACGTCGCGCGCCAGCTGACGGTGCTGGAAACCGTCATCGAGCAGATGCACGCGCGCAGCTTCCCGTTCCGCCAGCAGCCCTGCTTCATAACGGCTTTCGCCGACGAAGACGGGAATTCCGGCGCGTGCGATGAGCAGCGGCTCATCGCCGAAAACCTCCGCGGAGCCATTGGGGGCGACCTTCGCCGTCGCGTCCGACCGGCGACCGTACCCGCGCGAGAGTACATCGACAACCGTGCCACGGTCACGCAGCAACTCCGCCAGCCGGATGGTGAGCGGCGTTTTGCCCGAACCGCCGACAGAAAGATTGCCCACGCTCACGACCGGGCAGCGCAGCCGCTCGGCCCGCGCCCAGCCGCGCTCATAGGCAAGATCCTTCACAGTCGCAGCGGCGGCATAGAGCGGCGTCAGCGGCAGAAGAGCGCGGTTCATACGCGCACCGCCAGAGTTTCCAGAATCGCGTCGATGGCCCGCGCGGTGGCGCCCGCTTCGCGCTCGAAGACCTGGCGGCCGCGCTCGCCCATCGCTTGCGCCGCGGCGGGATCGGCAAAAACCTCGGCCAGGACGGACTTGAATCCTTCCCGGCCCACAATGCGGACGGCATTCGCCGCGAGCAGCGCATCGACGATGCCGCGAAAATTCTCGTAACTCTCGCCCATCAGCACGGGAACCCCGAACTGCGCCGGCTCCAGCGGATTGTGTCCGCCTGCCGCGATCAGGCTGCCACCGACAAACGCAGCCTCGGCCAGCGAATACACGCTGGCCAGCTCGCCCACAGAATCGAGCAGGAACACGCTGCCTGGCTGCATCTGGTCCGGAGCCTGCATCCACTCCGTGCGGCGTACCCACGGCACGCCACGACGCCGGAGAAGTTGCGCGACCTCGGCGAACCGCTCGGGATGGCGGGGCGCGAGCACCGTCACCACGCCTTCCGGAACGGCGTCCAGCAACAAATCTTCTTCGCCCGAAAGCGTCGAACCGCAGACCAGCACGCGCGCCCCCGGCGGCAGATGCTCCCTCAGGCACCCCGTTACGGCGGCTGGTCGCGTGGCGCGCACGTCGAACTTCAGATTTCCCCCGATGCGCACGTTCGGTACGCCCAGAGCGCGCAGACGCTCCGCGTCCAGCTCCGTTTGCGCCTGGACGGCGGAAAGGCCGGTCAGCAGCCGGCGCCAGAGGCGCGCCATCCGCCGGTAACGCGGCCAGGAGCGGTCGGAGATGCGCGCGTTCACTACTGCCACCGGCACGCCTGCGCGCCGGCACTCTGTCAGCATCCGCGGCCAGAACTCGGTTTCCGCCAGCACGAGCAGCCGCGGCTGCAGCGCGCGCAGCCACGCCCGGACCGCAAACGCAAAATCCAGAGGGAAATAGAATACGCGCTCCGCGCCGATGCGCTCCCGCGCGAGGGTTTGCCCGGTCCGCGTCGTCGTGGAGACGACGATTTGCCAGCCTTCAGGGCGCTGCGTCAGCTCCTCGATGAGCCGGCTTGCCGCGAGCACCTCGCCCACGGAGACGGCGTGGATCCAGACCACAGGTGCGCCAGTCAGCGAGGAGCGGATGCGCGCAGGCACGCGGCCCAGCCGTTCGGTCAGGCCCTCCCGATATTTTCCGCTGGTGGCCATGCGCAGCAGCCACCAGGGCGAGCCCACCAGCAGGACCAGCAGGAGCGCCAGGCTGTATCCGATCAGCATCCGCTCACGAAATTCCCCAATCGATTGTCCTATGCGAGGATGATAATCGTGATGGGTTCCCACCGGCTCTCCGTTCCGCACCGGCGGACGCTTGTCTGCCTCGCGCTGGCCGCCTGCGCAGCCGCCCCGGCCATCGCTGCCGATCACGCACCGCCGCCAGCCAAATCCGCGACGTCCTATCCCGCGGTCGACTACCACCGCAACGAACAGATTGCCATTGCCGCAGTTCCCTGCCTCAGCCGCGACCAGTGCAGGTTTTTCCGCGTCGATTATCTTCGCTATGGATTCATCCCCATTCGCCTCATCGTGACCAATCTCAGCGATCGGCCCATCTCGCTCTCCGACGCGCGCATTCTCTTCGAGGACGCCGCCAAAGATCGCATTCAGGCAGCCGAGCCGGAGGACGTCGAGCGCCGCATCGGCTATCCGGGGCCAAATCAGGGACACACGATCCCTGTGGGCCCCATCAGGCTCCATACGCACAGCAAGAACCAGGCAGGCAAAGTCGAGTCTGACTTTAACGAGTTCGAGTACGCCGCGCTTGCCGTTGAGCCGCACACCACCCGCGCCGGGTATCTGTTCTACGATGTCAATGGCCTGGGGCCGAATCCGCTGCATGGCGCCAGCCTCGTTCTGCGCGAACTGCGCAACGCCGACGGCCGGCAACTCTTCTTTTTCCAGATTCCGTTCGACAAATTCCTGAACGCGCAGCAGTGATGCGCGGACTACGCCTTGAATGTGCCCACGGCCATGAGCATTGCGCGCCGGCGCTCGCCGGTGGCGGTGTACTTCGTGCCGATGAGTTGCAACCAGTCGCACAGGATGGTGAGCAGGCTCTCGTTGCTGCCCGCGTTCACGCGCTGCTCCGAACCCGGAATGGCGGCTGCCGAACGGGAGAAATCCCGCCTGCGCCGCACGGGCGAACGTTACCGGCAGATGACCTGAAGCTGCTTAAAGTAGCCCGCTTTCTGCGGGAGCGGCAGATGCCTGGCGCGCATCGCATCCTCCAGCAGGTCCGGACCAGGCAGCAGCTTCGGATTCACGTCGTACTGGTAGAACGGGTCCTGCTCCGCCTGTTCCAGCGACACGAAGCTGAACCCTCGCTGACGATAGAGCTGCAGCAGCCGCGGAAGCATGTGCGCGTCGAAGGCGCCGATGTGGA
>JASHRH010000141.1 GCA_030037475.1 Acidobacteriaceae bacterium | reverse complement strand
CATCGCCGGGCTTCGGAGGGAGGGGCGATGCAGGATTGGCTCAAAATTTTTCACGGCCCGTTCCAGCCGTTTCCCGCCTCGGATATTGCCGTCAAAATCGCCGTCACCCTGGCTCTCGGGCTGCTCGTCGGCTTCGAGCGCGAGTGGTCCAACAAGGACATCGGCGCCCGCACCTTCGCCATGGCTGCGCTGCTCGGCCTTATCGGCTCGATGCTCGGCCCCGGCGCGCTGGTCATTAGCGGCACTGCCATCCTCATCCTCATCGCCTTCGCCAACTTCCGCAGCATCAGCGTCCAGCGCAAACTGGAGGCGACCACCTCCCTGGCGCTCGCGCTCATCTTTCTCCTCGGCATTCTCGTCGGCGAGGGCCACATCTTCACTCCTGTCGCCTGCGCCATCCTGGTCGCGATGCTGCTCGCGCTCAAGCCGCAGTTTCGCGCCTTCGCCGGCGGCCTGTCGCAGCAGGAGGTCCGCAGCGCGATTCTTCTGGCGCTTCTGGGTTTCGTTGTATGGCCACTGCTGCCCGATCACTATATCGATCCCTGGAATCTGATCCAGCCGCGCGAGGACTGGATCATTGTCGTCGTTATCGCCTGCCTCGGTTTCATGAATTACGTGCTCCTGCGCGTCTACGGCTCCCGTGGCGTGTACCTCACCGCGATCCTCGGCGGTCTGGTGAATTCCACCGCTTCCGCAGCGGAACTGGCGGCAACCCTTTCCGCCACGGGGCTCGGCTCGCTCGCCGTGCCCGTCGTCCTGCTCACGTCAGTCGCAATGTTTCTGCGCAATATCACGATTCTGGCGATCTTCGGCCATGCTGCCGTCCGTGCTGCGGTTTTTCCGCTCCTGGCCATGACCGCGGTCGCGGCGTTCTGGATCTATCGGGACTACCACAAAGCGGAGACTGCCGAAGGTGGACCACCCCTCGCGCTGAGCTCACCCATTTCGCTTCGCAAGGTTCTGCGCCTGGCGTTACTGTTTCTGATCATTCAGATCGTTGCCACGCTGGGTCAGCGCCACTTCGGCAGCATGGGATTCGAAGCCGCCAGTCTCCTCGGCGGATTTGTCAGCAGCGCCAGCGCCACGGCAGCGGCGGCCAGTCTCGCCTTCCACCACGCCGTCACTCCCGGACAGGCTGGCATCGCGGCCGTCCTCACCTCGATGGCAAGCGCCTCCATGAATCTGCCCATGGTGCACCGGCAGAAAGGAACTCGTCCCGCCATGCGTGAGCTGCTGATCAGCTCGGTCCTGCAGATCGCCGCCGGCGTCGCCGTTCTGGTGATACAGGCGCAATGGCAGCATTGGCTTTAGCTAAGAATCGGGCAGATGCCTGGGGTCATTCTTGATCGCAGACGCCCACCTCGAACTCACAGGGATTCTGCCCGAAGCCGATCTATCGATGCGATTGCCGCGCTCAGGATGGCGAAATGCAAGGCGACGTCCCTTCTGTCAGCCACAGGCAGCTCCAGCCGCTGCCCGGCGCAGAGCCCTGATGGTGAATGACCTCCGTCTGCACGTCCGGAACTGTATCCTGCAACGCCAAAAAAACGCCGGCTCAAAACCCCTGAATTCTGTTCTATACTGCGAGCTACCCCATTCTCCATCGCTCCGGACAAGGCAAGGAATGTACATCCGGCTCAGGGATCTGCGCGCCATCGAAGGGTTGTGGCGTGAGCTCGGCGAGTTTCCCGCCGGCGCCTCCGACCAGGCGCGGGAACACTGTTTCTGCGCGCTGGCCCAGCTCATCGGGGCTGACAACGTGTTCTGGGTGGCCGCCAGCCTTGAGAAGTCGCCGCAGCCGGGGCAGCCTGGCGACCCGCTGCGCGGCTGGCGCGTCCGCGCCTTCCGCCATCTCTACCATGATGCGCACAAGGACAGGTTGCTCGCCGCAATTGCCCGCTATGTCGGCGCCGGCCTGCCCGATCCACATTCGGAAGCGATGGCCGCGACCGCCGGCGTTACCCGCGCTTTCCTGCGGCAGGAGATCGTGGACGACCGCGCCTGGCAGCACTCCTGGATCGTCAACGAGGCCCTGCGTCCGCTCGGCATCGCGGACCGGCTGGTCGGGGCGCGCACGGTGGACGCGGTAACTGAGTCGTACATCGGGCTGGACCGCGGGCCGAGTCAGACGTTCGGCACGCGCGAGCGCAACCTCCTGCGGCTGTTTCTGGCCGGCGCTCCGCAATTTCACCGCGATGCCCTCCTGGCGCACGGCCTCCTCGGGTGCGCCAAACCGCTCAGCCTGCGCGAGCAACAGGCGCTTCAGCTTCTCCTCACCGACATGAATGAACGGCAGATCGCCGCCGAAATGGGCATCGGCTGGCGAACCGCCCACCAGCATGCCGTCACCATCTTCCGCAAGTTCGGCGTGAAAAGCCGCACCGGGCTGATGGCCCTGTGGCTGGAGCGGGGCCCGCATTGAAAGCCGGGAAATCGGCTCCTGCCAGCGCCATCCCCGTGTGTTGGCAAAACGATAACTCCGCTAATTAGCGGATTGTCATCTGCCGCCCAATCGTGCATAATGCGGCTGTACTTTTCCAACAGTCACCCAGGCGGGCGATTCTCTCCTCCCCGTTTCCCCGATTCGTTTCCTGGAGAGGCTTCTTCCCTGGCTTGCAGTTGGGGTTTCTCCATTTTGGGGCTTCCTGACAAGTACCTGCCTGCCTTGCGCAGGCAAGCTCGGCGATGATCTGACGGATTGCGCGGCGTACCCGTGCGATCTTCGAGAGACGCAACCAGGAGAACGACGATGGCCAGCAACCAAATTTCACGGCTATCCGTACACGCAAAGGCCGGTACGAGCAACATGCCGACAGTGCCAGTGCCGACCGCAGGGGAATCTGCTGTTACTTTGGCGGACTTGGGTCTTAAATCATGGCAAATAATGCCTGCGCTGGAAAGGATCACCAATCACTACACCATCAGTGGCACAACGGCAACCGCGTGTAGGGCCGGGGTGTGAGCCGAGAGCGGCACACACCACCCGCGAGGAGGGTTCCCATGAATGAGAAATCGAGTCTTTCCCTCAGCAGTATCTACGGAGCTATTAAGGCATTGGACCAAGGCGCCTACGAAGGGTTTTCATATAACTTAACCCATCACAACACGCTCAATAACGATTCCTGGTGGGTGTTCATGCCCTACGGAGTCTGGGGAAACCCGCCGAAGCCGCCCCAGGGATCGAGTCCGCTTGAAAGCGCAATGTTGGAAGCCATCGAAAGATCTTCCCCTAGCCGCTGCTGTATCGACATCCTGCACCTGTTCGACGTCGGAGGAGAAGACTTCTTTGCGGACAAGAATGCCTCCAAGCAGATCGCAACAACCTTGGTCGACTTCCTGAACAAGATTCCAGACGCTGAGACGCCCGTGATCCGCTACCTGGTAGGCAACCTTGGCGGTAGACCTGATCCCAGAAGCGACGGATTCATGAAGGCGCTGTTTGCAGCGCTTGGCAGGAAACCGCATAAGGCTCGACTTTTTTTCGGCAACTTTGCTCCGGACATTTCATTCGATACGGAACTTGAGCAGCAGCTATCCACGATAACAGACCTTTTCCGCGGATACCTTGACTCCGAGGGGGCGAACGAAAATGTCGGTAAATACGGCATGGCGATCCCTAAGGAACTGGCGAACATCAGCGAACTAACCGATTGGACCAAGCAGTTCGCCCAGTATATTCTGCCAGCGGCTAGTTGGAATCACGCCAAGATTTTTGCGATTAACGGATGCCAGCTGGTGACCGGAGGCGCCAACTATTGGAATAGCTGGTACACCACAGGCGCGAAATGGTTGTTCGATCTGTCAATGAACGTCTCGGGTGACACCGCCGTCGATGCCCACCAATTTGCAAACTACCTTTGGAAGTACCTAGGAGATATTCCGGGTTCCGACAAGATTTCCTGCTGCATGGAAAACTCGACGGGCAAAATTGCAGAGTGGTCAGACAAAGGCAAGGCCCCGCAGTTCGCCGACTTTCCAGAGAACGTCGGGACCACGGCTGCTTTGACAGTTGCCAGGAACGGCAACTGGCCATCCCTGCGCGGTTTTCCCATGCAAGTTGCGGACGGGATCAGAGATTTCTTCATCAATGTGTTGGCGGTGGTGGCCGAAACGCGCTTGGGCCCCGGTAATCCTGTTACCCCGTTCGCGGTTCGGGGCCTCGATGATAGCAATGCATGGTTTCGCAACGCGCTAAGCAAGGTCCGGATCAACCCGGCAGCTTGGGCCAGCCGGTATGCGAGGAACTATGCAATCAGCCAAGCGCAGTCGTCGGTGCGGTTCAGCCAACAGAAGTTCGTCATGGATGACCTTGCCGACCGGGATACTTACAAGAAGCTGATTGCCGAAATCAACAAAGCGCTCAAAATAAATTGGAACGGCTATGTCTGGCCATTCGACACCTTGAGCGCACTTGGCTACGCGCTCGCAAATATCAGCCGAAGCGCGCCGCAGAGTAACGGCATTCAGATTGTCTCTTCCACTCCCAGCGCCAAAGAGAACTACGAAGATCCGGTGAGCGGACAGGAGTTCAAAAGCAAATTGACCGGAATGATGGCGGGCATGGAGGCTCTAGGCTACATCACTTTCGAGGGCAAGATACCGGATATCGTCGAAAAATGGCTAACTTACCGAAGGGTCGACACAAAATCTTCCGAAGCGGAGCACGGCAATCACTCGAAGTTGGTTGTTGTCGATGATGCGGTGTGCTACGTAGGGTCGGACAACGCCTATCCATGCTACAACGAAGAGTTCGGCATCTGGATCGACGACAAACAGGCGATCTCGTCCTTCGTGCGTGACTACTGGAACGGCCTTTGGGCCTTCGCGAGGGCAGCAGAATGAGCCGCGCTCCCATTCCCATTCTGAGCGGCACGCTCTTAGCCGCCGCATTGGTGCTAACACTCTGGCCCGCTCCCACATTCGCACAGACCAGTGGCGGCAGCGGCGGCTCCTCCGGCGGTGCCGGTGGCACCAGTTCGGCGACGGGCGCAGGCGGCACTGGCGGAGCCGGCAACAACTTGCCCTTCCCAGGCGGCGGCGGCGGCGCCGGGGCGACCGGCGGTGATGGCGGTGATGGCGGTAGTAGCCCCTTCCTCACGACGGGCGGCCTGGGCGGATCGAGCGCCGGGGCCGGGGGTTCCGCGGGGGCTGGTAGCAGCGCCGGCATCGGCGGCGGCGGCGGCGGCGGCGGCGCGCATGGCGCGGTCGTCACCACAACGACAACCAATTCGGGCACCGTGACCGGTGGTGGCGGCGGCACTGGCGGCAGCACTAACGGCGGCGCGGGCGGCGGCGGCGGCGGCGCGGGCGGCTATGGTGTCGTCGTCAACGGCAGCGGTCTCACCTACACCAACAGCGGGACGATCTCGGGCGCGAGCGGCGGCGCGGGCGGCGGCTCGAATGCTCCCGGAGCCGGCATCGGCGGCAATGGCGGCGACGGCGGCTACGGTGTTTATTTCACCGGCAGCGGTACGCTTGACAATTCCGGCAGCATCACGGCGGGCGCGGCGGGCGCGGCGGGCGCAGGGACCAACGGGAACGGTAACGCCGGCACCGGCGGTGTCGGCGTCATCGGCGGCGGGCTCACGATCATCAACAGCGGCACGATCAGCGGCGGCAGCGGCGCCGATGCCATCGACTTCACCGGCGGGACCAACACGCTTACCCTGCAGAATGGCTCGACCATCACCGGCAATATCGAAATCCTGGCCGGCACGCTCGAAGTGGACGGCACGCTGGGGGCGGGGAGCACCGTGACGGTGGCTGGCTGCGCCACGCTGGACGGCACGGGCACCATCGAGGGCAATGTAGTCCTCCTGGGCGGCGCCACGCTCGGCGCCGGCCTCACAGTCGAGGGCACCGTCACGCGGGCGGCCCTGACCGTGACCACGCTGAGCGACGTGACCGACACCGGTGCCACCTGCACCGGCGGCGGCACCTGCTCGCTGCGCGACGCCCTGAACCTTGCTAACACGAATGGAACGGGCGACATCGCCTTTGCCTCGAGCCTGACCAGCGCAAGCTCGCCGGGAACCGTCAACCTGAGCACGTCGGGAGGAGGCACAAACACCCCGCTGCCGGCGATTACAGGCGTTGTTAGCATCGCCGGCCCCGGCGCCAACCAGCTCACGGTTTCCGGCGGCGATTCGACGAGCGTCGGCAACGTGTTCACCATCGACTCCGGCGCGCAGGCGGCCGTTTGCGGAATAACCGTCACCGGCGGAAGCTCGACGAGCGGCGGTAGCATCGTCAACAACGGCACGCTGACGGTGACCGGCAGCACGATCTCCAGTAATCCCGGCGGCGGCATCAGCAACAACGGCACATTGACGGTAACTAACAGCACCATCTCCGGGAATTCCGTCGGAGGCGGCATCACCAACGGCAACGGGGCTACGCTGACGGTAACCAACAGCACCATCTCCGGGAATTCCGTTATCGCCTTAGGCGGCGGCATTTACAACGGCAACGGGGCTACGCTGACCGTAACTAACAGCATTGTTTCCGGCAACACGGACTCCTTTGGTGAGGATGACATTTCCAACGCCAGTGGCATCCCGGGAGAAGGGAATCTGGATAGCACCTATAACGGCGTCGACGGCAATGTGGTTGGCGATAAGTCCAGCGTGATCGATCTTGCCACTCTGGGCTACTATGGCGGAACGACGGAGACGATGCCTCCATTCTCCGGCAGCCCGGCGCTGAATGACGGAAAGTATGTGGCGGGCGAGCCCACGACCGACCAGCGTGGCGCGCCCCGCCCGTCCACAGCGGAGGACGCGATTGACTCGGGCTCGGTGCAGATCTCGAACGAACCTCCCTTTGTCGCCGCGGTGACGCCCGACAGCGGTCCGATCGCCGGAGGGACTTCGGTCACCATTGCCGGCACGGGCCTGGATGGTTCCAGCGCCGCCGATACTGCGGTCGATTTCGGAAGCGGCAACCCAGCCGCCAGTTTTTCCATTACTCCCGCGACCTCCTCCGCTTTCGCATACATCACGGCAACCTCGCCGGCCGGCAACGCGGGAACGGTGGACGTGACGGTCATCAACACCTACGGCACGAGTACGATCGGCACGGCGGACCAGTTCACCTACATCGCGCCGCTCACGCTGTCTCCAACCTCCCTGTCGAATTCAGACGTGGGCCTCGCCTACAACCAAAGCATTACGGCGAGCGGCGGACTGGGCGCAATCACCCTCACGGTTAGCAATATCCAGAACGCCGTTCCCGGGCTGAATATCACCGGCAACGGTACCTCGACCATCAGCATCACCGGAACGCCGACTGCTACTGGAACTGAGAGCTTTACCGTGACCGCGACCGATTCACTGGGAGCGACCGCCAGCCAGAATTACACGATCGCAGTGACCGCGGGCGCGCCGGCGATACTTAGCGCCAGCGGCGGAGCTTCGCAGTCCGCCTACGTGAACGTAGCCTTTGCCACGCCGCTGACGGCGACGGTGACCGACGCTTACAACAACCCGATCGGCGGGTTGACGGTCACCTTCACCGCGCCGGCGACGGGCGCGAGCGCGACGCTCTCGGCTTCGACCTGCACGACGGGCACGACCGGCTCCTGCTCGGTGACGGCCACGGCCAATGGAACAACCGGCAGCTACAGCGTGACGGCGGCGGTGAGCGGGTTGACGAGCGTGAGCTTCGCGCTGACCAATGAGGCCATTCCGAACCTGGTGGTGAACGAGACCGGCGACGACACGGGAACCGCAAGCGATTGCAGCATTCAGCCCACGGCGGGGACCACCACGAACTCCGATAGCTGCTACCTGCGCGACGCGCTGCTGGAAGCGGCGGCGCTGGATACGGCGAACATCACGTTTGACGGAGCGGTGTTTACGTCGTCGCACAGCGCGGCGACAAACACGATCACGCTGACCAGCGGAAATACGCTGGATGTTCCCTCGAACACGACCATCCAGGGCGCAACCGCGGTCATCAATAGCACGCTGACCAGCCTGGTGACGGTGGACGGCGGCTCGGGCAGCTACGGGAACTTCTCGGTCTTCACGGTAAATTCCGGCGTGACCGGCGCGGCCATCGCCAACCTGACCGTCACGGACGGCAGCGCCAGCGACGGCGGCGGCATCGTCAATTACGGCACGCTGGCGGTGAGCAACAGCACGGTCTCCGGCAATTCCGCATCCGGCCTGGGCGGCGGCGGCATCTACAACGACGGCACGCTGACGCTGACCGGCAGCACCGTCTCCGGGAATTCCGCGACCGGCGCCAGCGGCCAGGGCGGCGGCATCTACAACGAGAACGGCGGCACACTGACGGTGACCGGCAGCACCTTTTCCGGCAATTCCGGCGGCGCCGGCGGCGGCATCTACAACGACGGCACGCTGACGGTGAGCAACAGCACCTTCTCCGGGAATTCCGCGACGGCCGGTGGCGGCGGGGCAATAGTCCTCTTCGGCAGTGGCACGCTGACCGTGACGGATAGCGTCTTCTCCGGCAACAATGCGGCTTACGGCGGTGGAATTTTCAGTTTCGCCGGGACGCCGGTGGTGAGCGACAGCGTCCTGACCGGCGACGAGGGCCTGGAGTGTGAGACAAGCGCCGGAGGCGGAACCTCCTGCGTCACCAACGGCGTGGACGGCAATGTAGTGGGCTTCACGTCGGCGCAACTGGCTCCGCTGGGCAATTACGGCGGGCCGACGCAGACGATGATCCCGCTGCCGGGCTCGGCGGCCATCTGCGCGGGCTCGGCGTCGCTGGTTCCGAATGGAACGACCACCGACCAGCGCGGCGTGGCCTTCAGCGCGGGCGGCTACTGCGCGGCGGGCAGCGTGGACGCGGGCGCGGTGCAGACGGATTACGCGCTGAGCTTCACGACCGAGCCGGAACCGATTGCGCCGGCCACGGCCATCTTCACCAGCACCAGCTTCGAGGCCGCGGTGACGCTGGAGGAGAGCAACACGGCCTTCATCATCCCGTCCGGCGTGACGCCCCAGCCGACGCTGGAGGCGATCTCGCTCGCGCTGACGAATCCACCCGGCGGCGTGACGCTTTCGGGCAACTCCGTCTCGCCGGCGGACGCGACGGGGATTGCCACCTTCTCCAGCCTGAGCGCGAGCGGCGCGGACACGGATGACACGCTGACGGCCAGCCTGACGCTGAACGGCAGCCTGGCCATCATCACCAAAAGCAGCCCGTTCAGCGTGGGCGCGGCCACGCCGACGCTGAGCTTCGCGCCGTCGCCGGCATCGCAGACCTACGGCACGGCGATCACGAACGGGACGCTCGACGCCCTGGCCAGTTACGGTGGCTCCGGAGTCAATGGCACGGTCGCTTACACGACGACCGTCAACGGCAACCCCGTAACGCTGGCGCCGGGCACGACGGTGCTGCCGGTGGGCAGTTACACCATCACCGCGACCTTTACGCCCAGCGATACCACGGATTACACGACGGCCTCGGCAACGGCCGGCTACAGTGTGAACGCGGCCGCTGTGACGGCCAGCGTGACGGCGGCGAACAGGACGTACAACGGCACGACGGCAGCGACGATCACCGGCTGCACGCTGACGGGAGTGGTGGCAGGCGACAGTGTCACCTGCTCGGCCGCCGCGGCGACGTTCGCGACGAAGAACGCGGGAACGGGCATCGCGGTGACGGCGACGGGCATCACGCTCGGAGGCAGCGCGGCGGGCAATTACACACTGAGTTCAACTATGGCCACGACGACCGCCAACATCACCCCGGCCCCCGTGACCGCATCGGTGACGGCCGCGAGCAAGACCTACAACGGCACGACGGCAGCGACGATTACCGGCTGCACGCTGACGGGAGTGCTGACGGCCGACAGCGGCAACGTAACCTGCTCGGCCACGGGCGCAGCCTTCGCCTCAGGCAGCGTGGGCACGGGCATCGCGGTGACAGCCACGGGCATCACCCTGAGCGGCAGCGCGGCGGGCAACTACGCACTCACTTCCACCACGGCGACCACCACGGCCAGCATCGCGGCAGCCGGGCTCAGCATCGCGGCCAATAACGCCACGCGCATCTACGGTGCTGCGAACCCGGCGTTCACCGGGACGGTGACGGGCCAGCAGAACGGCGACACCTTCACGGAGAGCTTTGCAACCACCGCGACGATCTCGTCGCCGGTCGGCTCTTACGCCATCGTGCCTTCGGTTACAGGTACGAACCTGGCCGATTACACGCAGACCGCCACGAACGGCACGCTGACGGTGACGCAGGCAGCGAGCGCGATCTCCCTGAGCGCCAGCAGCACGTCGATTACGCCGGGCCAGAGCGTGACGCTGACAGCGACGGTCACCGATGCTTCACTCAGCAGCACCGGTTCGCCCACGGGCACGGTGAGCTTCTACGACGGCACGACGCTTCTGGATACGGCCACCCTCAGCGGCGGCGCGGCCAGCTATTCCACCACGGCGCTGGCTGCAGCTTCATCGAACAGCATCACCGCCGTCTACAGCGGCGATGAGAACTTCACCGGCAGCAGCGCCAGCGCGGCGGTCAGCGTTGTCGTGGCGCCGCTGGCCTTCACCATGACCCTGACGGGCCCCGGCAGCGCGACCGTGGAGCCGGGCGGCACCGTCATTTACCAGGTGAAGGTAAGCCCCAGCTACGGCAGCTATGCGGGAACGGTGAACTTCACAGTGGCCGGCCTGCCCAGCGGAGCGGTTGCGAATTTCTCGCCCGCGTCGATCCCGGCCAATGGCGGCCCGCAGACAGTCATCGTGACGATTACGTTCCCGGCAACCTCGGCCACGAATCATCCTCCATCGGCGGGACAGCGGCTGGCGCCCTTCTCCCTCGCGCTGCTGCTGTTGCCCTTCGCGGGGGCTCTGCGCAAACGCGGGCGCAATCTGGCAAAGCTGGTTTGCCTGCTGCTGCTGGCCTTTGCCAGCCTTGCGGCCACGGCAGGGCTGAGCGGCTGCGGCTCGGCCAATGGCTACTTCGCGCAGCCGCAGAAGAGCTACGACGTGACCATCACGGCCACGGCCGGCAATCTCACCCAAACAGCGACCTTCACGGTCGCCGTGGAATAAGGAAGGAGACCAGCAATGCGTACACGTACCGGCATGGCGCTCCTTCTGGGAGCGTGGATAGCGGCAGCAGGAAGCCTGGCGGCGCAGACCGCGACTGCTGCCCGGCCGCAGGCGGAGTCCCGTCTCGACGCCGCCTTCACCTGGAACAGCATGCGCGGTCCCATCGCCGGCGGCGGCAGCTTCTGGATGCAGGGCGCGGGCTTCCAGCTCCACGAACAGTTCTGGCGCGGACTGGGCGTGGTGGCCGACATCGCCGGAACGCACACGGCCAACATCGGCTCAACGGACGTAGGGCTGGATCTGCTGACCGTCACCTTCGGCCCGCGCTGCACATGGTCCCGGCACAGGTTCTCGATTTATGGGCAGGGATTGGTGGGTCAGGCCTTCGGCTTCCACTCGCTGTTTCCGGCGCCCAACGGAGCCACAACCAGCGACAACAGCCTGGCGGCGCTGGCTGGCGGCGGGATGAACATCCGCGTCACTCCGCGCATCGCCGTGCGCCTTCTCGAAGCCGGCTGGCTCCATACCCAGCTCCCCAATACCGCCAGCAACGTCCAGAACAATTTCACCCTGGCCACCGGAATCGTCCTGCGGCTCCGCTGAAAGGAAAATATACTGGAACGCTGGAAAATGAGCCCACCTTCGGGCAGAAGCGAATAAGGGGACAAAGGTAGCGGAGATAACTGCGTCGTGGATTTCTTCAGCCTTCGATGAGCCGTGCCACGCGTCCGCCGGATGCCGCTCAGCATCTCGCGGAGGAGAAAGTGCCTGCGCGGAGAGGCCGGGAGGTCGGCGTATCCCGCCTCGCGGTGGGCATGCGTGATCGCGGCCAGACGCCTCTCAATGGTCGCGACCGTCACCCGCGAGGCCAGATGGGTGATGTAGAGCGCCACGGTTTCCGGCGTCGATGGAAGAAAGGACAGAACATGGGCCACGCAGAACGCCGCGAAGTCGCGTGTGTCCGGAGCGTAGGTCCGGCGGGTTGAGGAGGCTTTGGCGGAGGAGAGGAACTTCGCTGCCTGAGCCAGCAGGGTGTCGAGGTCCCCTCCCCGCGCAGACGCGGGAACCGGGAGCTGGTGCATGGTATTTCCTCGCTTTTCAGGGTGTTTGCCGGGAAAAGCCAGAGGTCTCCGCTCGGCAGGTTGTTGTCGTGGCCACGCGAGCAGAGGCGGGGCAGGGAATTCAGGAGCCGGAGATGCCCCGCGCCTTCGATACGATGGGCCCTCTGCGCCCCGGGGAGACGACTGCAACCGCTGCGCAGCACAAAAGAGGCCCGCTGAGCGTATCGCCGGCGGGCCAGAGGTTCCCAGCCTGTTATTTGATTGTGGGGTCTGGAAGGTCGCTCAACTCGGCGCGGAGGGCACGGATGCCGGAGCGATGTTCTCCGGGCCCGGGGGAGTCTCTCCACGTCCAGGAAAGGCTTCAGCGAGCCTGCCGGTCATCGCCCCAGCAAGCTCCTGTCCATGCTGGAATCCGGCTCTCGTCAAGCGGGGAGGGAACCTCCCAGACTCCGGCGAGCCGGGGCCGGTCGCGCCGGGACTGAACTGGAAAGAGATGGTCTAGACGGAGGGTGTCGAGAGGGAAAGGCTTATGGTAGCAGCCGCGACAGCGCTCGATGTGCGCCATCCCTGCTGATCTGACGGATTGGGCGGGCAGCTCACGGGTGCCAGACAGAACAGCGGGAGATCAGCCTGCGCTCGTCTCGGTTCGGTCGGGCGGGCCCGGCCGCGCCGTGGGTACGCTCAGGTCTGGATTTCGGGTTGAAGGGGACGGCGGAACCTTCTGAGGGGCTACGGTGTCCTCGGGGCGGCTCTTTGAAGCCCGGCCTGGAGTCCCGTCAGCCTCGAGCCTTTTTCGATGTTGCTGCCGGATTTTGGCCATGCGTTCGGATCGAGCACACGAACCACCAGTCAATAACTCAGCGTCGCGCATCGGTTCAAGGTCCGAAGGCTCATCGGCATGTGTGAGTGCGCGCCGACGCTTTAGGTCTTCTCTGACCTTCATTTTTGTACTCAGGCCACTGTCAGAGAAGTTCCGGCCCCTGTCGATCTCGTCCTGGATGTTCCGGTTGGCTGCTTCGCAGGGGCCTGCGGTGATGCCCGTCTCAAAATAAAAAAACACCTCATCCGAGTGCTCGCGAATCACATCAATATTTGCCTACAAAATAAGGCCTGATCGAAGCGGGGATATTCTCGGCCCAGTACTCATAGTGCTGAGCCGCTTCGATGCGGTTCGTCGCAGAGCGCCACCAGTTGACGAACTGCAGATACGCCCGGTTGGCGTCCGTGACCAGCGGCGCATCCTCGAACAGACTGCCCTGCTGGCCGGACCAGTCAGCCTGACCCACGCGTTCCCAAAAATCTCTGTGCCCGCGGAGCGCGCTCCTGGCGTCGCCGGTGGCGCGCTGATAAGCATCCAGGCGTACACTCTCGCGGGCCTCATGGAGAAGCCCGAGCAGGTGACGAGAATCACGCAAATGCCTTGCATTAGGATACAAAAACTCAATGAGTCCATCATATTTCCGCGTGAAGTCGGTGACGATGTACTCGACATATTCGCGGCTTTGGTAGGTGTTGAGGACTTGTCGGATGGCATCGGGATCATCAGTGGACAAAAACTCAAGGATCCGGTGAGTCATCCCATCGGTCAACTGAAAGTGTGGCCGGCCGTTCTTGAATTTTTTATCCATTGCCAAGATCGAAAATCTGGCGGTTCTCCTGTTATGTTGTGCGATTGTCACCGCATCGTCGCGGTAGCAGCTGGCGGCAGTCTTGTCGGATATGCCGGTGTGTTCCGCGAGAGCTACATAAGTCCGATCAGAGCTTCTGCGGAGGCCGGCTCGGAATCTGACTGTCATATGTCGCCGCGGATCGATGCCGGGCATCGGATCGGCAGTCCAGTGCTTTATGCCGGGGCTGGCGCAGCAATATTTGCGGCGCCGGACAATGAGTCTGACGGTGCAGTCACGCTGTGGCAGATCAACAAACTCAGGCTCATCGTATCCCCGCGGATGCAGATTGGCACCGCATGCCTGGCAGAATCTTAGTTTGATTCTGGGCTCCGCGTGGATTCGGAGGCGGTCTCCCTTGGCCCAGGCGCTCAGCAGAACATAGCCGGGCGGGACGGCGACCTCCTCGACCGAGATTTTTTCCCACCCTGGCTCGTTGCTCTCGCCGTCCTAGGTTGTCATGGTTGTCATGCCGGTTCGCCGCACAGACGTGTCTCCCCGTGCGAGTGCGGCTGCAGGCCGGACGGCACTCGTACGATGCTGCGCCTATCTCAGAGCATCACCCGGACGAGACACAACGCCCAGAAGGACAAAAAATGCAAATCCGGGACATTTTCTGTGGGAGGATTTGCGAATCCGCTCAGCGGGAGCAGAAGACGGAAATGCCGAATGTATCGAGGGAGCGCTTTTCCGACGGGTTATCACTGAGTTCTGATCCCCTGAATCGGCCCGCTGCAGATCCATTCGGGTCGCCCGACGACTGGCTCTGGATTCTCGTTGAATGTCCCCGCTTCAGCGCGTCCGCGCTCTGCACTCCGAAGACCCTACTGCTGCTGTCCGGAGTGCAGAGCGCGGAAGGCATGAATTGCCTGACAGCACATGACCGGGTCCGGGTAAAAGTCGTTGGTGGTGAATTACCGCCATGCAGGAGGAGATAAAAAATGTTCTGGTGAGGCTAGCGTCTGCCGGGGTAATCGCGAACAATACGGTGCCTAAGGAGAAAAGCATGTCCGATGAACTGGCACCCCTGCTACTGACGCGCAAGCAAAGCGCAGCGCTGTTAGGTATATCGATCAGGACCCTCGACACACTGCTTGCGACCAAACTGCTACCGAAGCGCCTGATTGGAGGCAGGTGTCTCGTGCCTTATGTAGCCCTTCGCACGTTCAGTCGCCATGACCACCCTCTCATCCGCCCCGAGCGAAAACCGCCGCAGGGCGATCCCCGGGGTCGAAAGGATGAGTCGAGGAAGATATCTAAGCCGCGGCAACCTCCGCAAACCGGAACTGAGTAGGACCGGAACCCCGGCTCCTGTAGTCGGTTGCATCAGTCCATACTCAGTGTGACTTCGTTAGTCATGAAGTTCCCGGGCACGAATCAAGGGCTGCAGGTGAGCATCTCTCTGCTCCGAGCCGCTCCAGTGTTTGGTGTAAGCCCATTCTCGCAGCCCGATCTGGATGAAGCGCTCGGCCTTGCCGTTGGTCCTGAGTGTGTACGGTCTGGTAACGCGTCATGCCCTTGATATCCAGGTGCAGCAGGCTCCGGGCCGTGGATACTCACAGCGCCGCACCGGCGGAGGCAGGTTCAGATCGCGCCATCGGCTCAGCCGGGCCCGGCTGACCGGGGCCGGACTCAGCCCAGTGTGGCGCGCGATTGCCGTAGGCCGACAGAAAACAACACGCGGCGGAATGACTAACTTGTCAGCTGCGCCACACTAACAATCTCACTGGTACAAAACATCGGGAGGCCAATATGATCCCGCGACGGCACGAAGTTCATAACGGAGACAGATTCTCATTAGAGGCTGTTATTAAGTTTGAGTGAGCATTTTGAACAGGGCAGCGAGCATGAGGCAGGCGCAGGCGAGGAAATGGAAGGCACCGAGAGTGGCGGCGAGGCGTTCGTAGTCGCGGGCCAGACGGCGGAATCGGGCGGCCCAGGCGAAGCTTCTCTCTACCACCCGGCGCCGCGGCAGCAGAACGAAACCCCGTCTGG